>JAAZBK010000536.1 GCA_012513855.1 Acidimicrobiales bacterium | reverse complement strand
GGAGCTGGTGGCCGTCGACGACGTCACCGGCGGTGTCGACACCACCATGGTGATCACGGTCGAGCGGGAGGGCTCCGACAAGCCGGTCTGCGTGGTGGAGAGCCTCAGCCGCTACCTGGCCTGAGCCTCGTCGGCCCAGGTCAGCCGGGTGCTTGGGGGGAACCCCCAGGGACATTTGGGGGATGTCGCCCCCAGACGCGCGCCGGGAGACGCCGGACACTCCGGGGGTGAGACCTACCGCACCTCCACCCCCACCGTCCCGACCGCTCCCCCCGGCGTCGCCGTGGACCGGGCCGCAGCAGCAGTTGCCGCCACCGCCTCCACTGCCACCTCCGCCAGCGCCCCCTCCCTTCTCGCCGCCGAGCGGTCCCCCGGCCGGCGGGGGCGGAGCCGCGGCGCCGTCGGGCTGGGGTGGTCTGACCGTGCAGGTGCTCCTGCTCAGCCTCGGGACCGTGCTGCTGGCGGTGGCCGGCATCGTCTTCACGGCCATGAACTGGTCGCAGATGGACGCAACCACCCAAGGCGGCGTGCTGGTGGCGCTGACGGCCGCGGTGGCCGCGGCCACCGCGGTGACAGCCCGCAAGGGTCTCCCGGCCACCGCTGAAGCGCTCGGCCTGGTCAGCGTGGTGCTGGCCCTGGTCGACGCCCACGCCCTGCGGATCTCGTTCTGGCCCGACCTGGCCCTCACCGCCTACTGGGCCCCGGCGCTGGCGGCGGTGACCAGCTTCGCGTGGTGGTTGGCGACAGCGACGGGCATCCGCTCCACGGCCCTGGCTGCGGTGGTGATGGCGCAGGGGCCCCTCTTCCTCGTGCTCGACGCAGTTGGAGCCGATCCGACCCTGGCTGGTCTCTCGCTGCTCGCCCAGGTCGCGCTGGTGCTCGTGGTCACCGCGCCGCGGCTCGGAAGCGGCCGGTCGATCGACGGGCCCACCCGGGGCTTCGCACTGGTCCCAGCCGCTTGGACCTGGACCATCGTCAGCGCCGGATCGATCTCCGAGCTGTTGGCGGAGGGTGCCCGGTCGAACCCGGGAGCGGTTGCCGTGGTGGCCGCCGCAGCCACGGTGGCCGCCGTCTGCGCAGCGCTGTGGGCCCACGAGGACGGCATGCGCACGTTGGCCCTCGTGGTGGCCACCCTCCTGGGAACGGCGGCCGGCGGCTGGGCGATCCGCCTCGTCGCCGACGAAGCCACGAGCCTGGCTCTGGTCGGCCTTCTGACGGCAGCGGTCGCGGCCGTCGGGCTCCGGACGCCCGCTCGGTGGGGGGAGACGCCGGCGCTGGCAGCCTCGTGGTCGGCCGGTCTCGTCGCATGCGCGCTGCTGGCACCGCTCGAGCGGGTCCTCGATCGGCTGACGTGGGTGGCGTCCCAGACGTGGAGCCTCGCCGCCAGCGAGAGCGCCACGGCCCCGGCGACCACCACCGACCCGGCCTACGCCGCGCCGGCCGTCGTGGCCCTCCACCTGGTCGGCGTGGCGGCTCTGATCCTGGCGTGGCGGCCGAGGACCGATCGTCAGCACCTGACGCTGGCGGCCCTGGGCACCTGGTTCGGCGCGGTGGTCCTGGCCCCGGAGATGCTCCCGCTGTCGATCGGCGGGGCTGCTGCTCTGGCGTGGATGTCGGCCGTCGTGGCCGTCGGCGGCGTGGAGGTCGGACTTCGTTCGGTCGCGGGCGATGAAGGCCGCGCCCAAAGGCTGCTGACGACCGGGGGCGCCGTCGCGACCGCGTTCCTGGGCCTCGCGGCCATGTGGTCGCTGGGAGCGCGCCCATCGAGCCTCGTCACCGGCGCCGCCGTGGTGGCGGCCGCGGTGTGGGTCCTCGCCCGCGGGTGGTGGGTCCAATCGCTCGGGATCGCCAGGCTCGCCACCGGTGTCGCCGTCGTGGCCGTGGCCGTCGAAGCGGCCATGGTGGCCGCCACCCTCGGCGCATCGACGGCCACGGCATGGGCGATCGCCGGCGCCGCCGGGCTGGCGGCGTCCACGCTCGCCCTGCTGGTGCTACCCGGTCGACTGTCGGAAGCGGGAGAACTGGCCGGATGGTCGCTCCACGGCCTGTCGGTGCTGGTCGTGGTCTCGATCGCCGACACCATGGCCAGCTCCACGGCCGGCACCGACATCGCCGGCCCCGCCGACCTCGGGGTCGCGGCGGCGTGGCGAATCGTCCTCCTCAGCGGCGTGGTGGCCGCGGGGGCGAGGACGCCCCGTGGCCCGAGCCTGCGCTTCGCTTCGCTGGCCG
>JAAZBK010000535.1 GCA_012513855.1 Acidimicrobiales bacterium | reverse complement strand
TGGGCGCCTGTTCGAGCGGCGGCGACAACGACGAAGCCAACGAGAACAACACCATCACCACCGACTCCCTCGACATCGAGGGCGGCGACGACGAGACCACCACCACCGAGGACGACGAAGGCGACGACGGCACCGACGAGACCACCACCACCGAGGGCGGAACCGACGATCCCGTCGACGTGGGAGCCGACGGCCAGGCCTACGTCGACGCCATGGTCTCCAGCATGAGGGGAGACGACGACTTCCCGCTCACCGACGACCAGGCCGAGTGCTTCAGCGCGGGGTTCGTCGACACCGTGGGCGTCGATCGCCTCCAGGCCGCCGGGATCACGCCGGAGATGATGGCCGGCGACGACACCGGCATGGAGTTCACCGAACTGAACCTGTCGGAGGCCGAGGGCAACGAGGTCTACGACAACTTCGGCGACTGCGGGATCAACCTCCGGGAGATCATGCTCAGCAGCTTCGCCGAGGATGACGACATGACCCCCGCGATGCAGGCCTGCATGGAGGGCGTCTTCACCGACGAGAACCTGCGCGCCCTCATGGTGGTCAGCATGACCAAGGGCGAAGAAGCCGTGCAGAGCGATCCGGCCGCATCGGCGGTCCTCTCGGGGATGATGGGCTGCGCCTTCATGGGCATGGGCGACATGGGCGACATCACGGGCGACCTCGGCGAAGGCTGACCCAAACCTGAACGAACGACAGGAGCCAGGTCCGTCGCCGGTGCGATGGGCCTGGCTCCTCTCGCGTCCGCCGCCGAAGAGCCCGACCCGGCCGGCTCCAGCGACCAGACTCTGGGGAAACACACCTGACCCGGAGAGCGGACAACAGATGCGAAATCGACCAACCATCTTCGCCATCGCCTTGGTGGCTGCCCTGGCCTTCTCGGCCACCGCGTGCAGCGACGACGACGGAGGCGGCGGCGGCAACGCCGCCGTGACCGACGAGAACCGAGAGTTCGTCGAGGCCCTGAAGGCTTCGATGCGCGACAGCAGCGACGACGCCGACGACGTGCAACTGACCGACGACGAGATCGACTGCCTGGCCCCGCGCTACGTCAACATCCTCGGGGTGGAGCGGATCGAGGCGGCCGGCGTCACGCCCGGTGACCTCGAGTCGTCCGACATGGACTTCTCCGACGTCGGCATCACCACCGACGACGGCAATGCTCTGTTCGACGCGTTCGGTCAGTGCGACGTGAACATCCGCGAGAGGATGCTGGAATCCTTCGCCGCCGACGACGAGATGAGCAACGCCGCCGCGGCCTGCATGGAGGGCGTGTTCACCGACGACAACGTCCGCAAGCTCATGGTCTCGGGGATGGTGAACGGCGACGAGGACATGGAAGACGATCCCGAGCTGGCACCGCTGGTGGGCCAGATGATGGGTTGCGCCTTCATGGGCATGGGCGACGCGTTGGGATCCGACGACGGCAGCTGAGCCACAAGAACAGCCGACCACGGGTCCGGCGCCGCTCACGGGCGGAGCCGGACCCGTGTCGCGCGTCAGCCGTGCTGCCAGAAGCGGTTCTTGAGGCCAGCCATCCCCTTCACCTGGGTCAGCGCCACCCGATCCAGAGCAAAGATCTCCTCGGCCGATAGCGACCACCCCAGGGCACCAGCGTTCTCCTCCGCCTGGGCGCGGTTCTTGGCGCCGGGGATCGGCACCGCTCCCTTGGAGATGATCCAGTTGAGGGCCACCTGGCTCGGCGTCCTGTCGTCGTGGGCTTCTCCGATGCGACGAAGCTCGGCCACCACGTCGTCGACCACCGCCATCGGGTGGTCGGAGAACCCACGCCTGCCGGGCGGCGGGTCGTCGGCCGAGTACTTGCCGGTCAGGCGTCCCTGCCCGATGGGCGAGTAGGCGAGGGGGACCACGCCCAGCTCAGCGCAGGCCGCCAGCAGCCCACCCGTCTCGGGGACCCTGCGCAGCAGCGAGAACTCGATCTGGTTGGTGGCGAGCTTCATCCCGCGGTCGGCCAGGGCCTTGGCCATCGACCGGGTCTCCCGGACCGAGTAGTTGGAGACGCCGACCGACCGGACCAGGCCCGAGGCGTGAGCGTCGGCCAGGGCGTCGGCCAGCGCCCCGTGGCCCCTGAGGCTGATCGGTCCGTGGATCTGGTAGAGGTCGACCGCGTCGCGTCCCAGCCGGTCGAGCGAGGCCCGCAGCGACGAGAGCAGGCCCTTGCGGACGTTGACCTTCCACGGCATGGGCATGAACTTGGTGGCGATCTGGACCTTCGCGGCCCGCTCCGGGTCCGACGCCAGCAGGGCGCCGATGATCCGCTCGCTCTCGCCGTCGCCGTAGACCTCGGCCGTGTCGAAGAAGGTGGCGCCGGCGTCGATCGACGCCTCCCACGCCTCGCGGATGGTGTCGCGACTGATCTTGTGGTCGTAGCCGCCCATGCCCCAGACCGACCGGT
>JAAZBK010000005.1 GCA_012513855.1 Acidimicrobiales bacterium | reverse complement strand
TGATCAACTGCGCGTGCGGCAGCTCCCCCGGGAGCGCGAAGAACTCGCTGGCCGTCATCTTGGATGGCGTGGGCGCAGCAAGAGCCATGTCATGGAACATACCGAGATGGGGTGACGTGGGCAACGGCCCGAACGCCCGGCCACTCCAGGCCGCTACGGTCGGCCGCCATGAGGGGCAGAGCGTTCGCTTTGGTGCTGGTGGCGGTGGGATCCCTGGGGCTCGCCGCGTGTTCGGACGACGGCGACTCCGGTGACCCCGCGTCGACACCCACGTCCACCACCGCCGCGCCCGGCTCAGACAGGGGACCAGTCGACGACGACACGTCCGCCGACGAGTTCGTGTTCCCGGGCGCTGAGTGGGCCACGGACACCCCCGAGGAGATGGGCTTCGACGTTGCCGCCCTCGAAGCTGTCGCCCAGACCGCCGACGAGCTCGACTCGGCCTGCTTCGTGGTCACCCGCAAGGGACGGATCGTGGGGGAGTGGTACTGGGATGGGGCCGATGCCACCACGTCGCGCGAGGTCTTCTCGGTCACCAAGAGCTTCGCCTCGACCCTCGTCGGGATCGCCGAAGCCGACGGCGCGCTCGACATCGAGGACTCGGCATCTGAGTACATCGAGGAGTGGGCCGGCACCGAGTCGGAGGCCGTGACCATCCGCAACCTGTTGAGCAACGACTCCGGCCGGGAGTGGAGCTTCGGGCTCGACTACTCCGAGATGCCGGCGTCGCCCGACCCCACCCAGTTCGGGATCGATCTCGGCCAGCAGTACCAGCCGGGTGAGGCGTGGTCGTACAACAACTCAGCCATCCAGACGTTGGACCGCGTGGTGTCGGAGGCCACCGGCCAGGTCACAGCCGACTTCGCCGCCGACCGGCTCTTCGAACCGCTCGGGATGCAGCACTCGAAGATGACCACCACCGGGGCAGACGGCACCTCGACGCTGATGTTCATGGGCATCTCGTCGACCTGTCGAGACCTGGCTCGCTTCGGCTACCTGTTCCTGCGCGACGGCAACTGGGACGGCGAGCAGATCGTCCCCGAGGCCTGGGTCGACGAGGCCACGGGCGCGCCGTCCCAGGAGCACAACGCCGCCTACGGCTTCCTGTGGTGGCTCAACAGAGAAGGTCAGCTCCTCACCCCGTTGCAGGCGGTGGCACCGACCGACGAGGCGTCGGAGCCGGTCATCGGACAGATCGCGCCGGGTGCCCCCGATGACCTCTTCACCGCCCAGGGGCTCGGTGGGCAGATGATCATGGTCGACCCCGGCTCCGAGACGGTGGCCGTCCGGCTCGGCGAAGGGCCGCCCGTGGGCGACGAGGGTGCCTTCCGGGCCCTGCAGATCTCCCGCGTGGTCACCGAGGCGCTCGTCGAGCCCTGACCGGACACGACCGAGGTCGGCTGTCTCGTGCCGGTCCGTGCGGGGGTGGTCTCCCACGGCGGTGCCCGACGGGCAGAAGCCGGGAGCCCCGGCACTACACTCGGACCGTGGGCAGAGCCTTGATCGAACGCCGTCTGAAAGACGTGTCTGAGCGCATGAAGAAGGTCAACCGGGAGTTGGCCGTCGCCGAAG
>JAAZBK010000534.1 GCA_012513855.1 Acidimicrobiales bacterium | reverse complement strand
TGGAGCTGGCCGAGCTTCGATCCCAACATCTTGTCCAGCCACGACCTGGAGCTGGCGTCAGCGGCCAGGGAGATGCTCACCGAAGCCGACGGCGAGCCGCTGCTGGCCAAGAGCTACCGCCAGATCTACCCGCCCGGTTCCACCTTCAAGGTGGTCACCGCGTCGGCCGGAGTGGAGTCCGGTCAGGTCACCGTCGACGAACCCGTCTACCCCACGATCTCCTCGCTCGACCTGCCCCAGACCACAGTCGACCTACCCAACTTCGGCGGTTCGTCGTGCGGCGGAACCCTGCTGCGGATCCTGGCCCGGTCGTGCAACACGTCGTTCGGGCAGATGGGGCTCGACCTCGGCACCCAGGTGATGCTCGACGGGGCGGAGGCTTTCGGCTTCAACGAGCGACCCCCGTTCGACCTGCCTGCAGTGGCGTCGGTGTACCCGTCGGAGGACTTCGAGGCCGAGCGGAAGCTGGGGTCGCTGGCGCAGTCGGCCATCGGCCAGTACAGCGTGGCCGCCACCCCGCTCCAGATGGCGATGGTGGCGGGTGGGATCGCCAACGGCGGCGTGGTGATGGCGCCTCACGTGATGGACGAGATCCGCGACGGCGAGGCCGACCTCGTCGACCGGTGGGATCCCCGCGAGTGGACGCGGGCGTCGTCGGCCGGCACCGCCGAGATCATCAAGGAGGCCATGCGCGAGGTGGTGCGCAGTGGCTCGGCCACCCGGCTCCAGATCGAGGGGCTCGACGTCGGCGCCAAGACCGGAACCGCCCAGATCGGCACTGAGCGCCCGCTCCGATCGCACGCGTGGGTCATCGCCTGGGCAGGGCCCATCGGACAGGCGCCGACCATCGCGGTGGCGGTGCTGGTGGAGGCTCAGGACGGCGTCAGCGAGCAGACCGGTGGCCGGGTGGCTGCCCCCATCGCGAAGAAGGTGATCGAGGCGGCGATGCAGCCGATGCCCGATCCGCCGGTGGCCGACGACCCCGCTCAGACCACCGACGGCACCACCACCACGTCGACGCCCTGACCGGCGGACGGCGTCGGTCGTTCCCGGACCACCGCGGGTAGCCTCGGCGCCGTGCCAGGCCGCTACGACTTCTCCTTGCCCGAGCCCCCGCCACGCGACGGTTGGTTCAAGATCGGGAGCCTCGACGTCACCACCACGGCGCTGATGGTGGGGCTCTCCATCATCTCTTGGTTCGTGTACGCGGCGTCGCCGGAGTTCCTGTTCAAGGGAGCGTTCGTCAGCACTCTGGTGGCCGACGGCGAGCTGTGGAGGTTGGTCACCTACCCGGTGATCGACCCGCCCGTGGGCGACCTCGGGTTCCTCTGGGCGGTGATCACGCTCTTCTTCTTCTGGTGGGTTGGCCACCAGGTCGAGGAGAACGCCGGCCGCAAGCCGTTCACCGTGCTGGTGTTGGTGATGACGGTCGTTCCCGCGGTCATCGTCACGCTCCTGGGGTCGACCAACGAACTGGACGGAAGGTGGTCGGCGGGGTCCTACGGCTTGATCGTGTTCGCCCTGGCCTTCCTGGTGGTGTTCGCCCTGGAGAACCCCCAGGCCCGTGGGTTCTTCAACCTGCCCGTGTGGGTGTTCGCCGCCGCCTACGTGCTGCTCACCGTGCTGCAGCTGGTGGGAGACCGCAGGTGGGCCCAGCTGATCCTGTCGCTGCTGATCATCGCCTTCGGGGTGGTCGGCTGCCGGCAGCTCGGCATGCTCACCGAGTACGACTTCATCCCGGCTCTCGGCAACTACGCCGACGGCCGCACCGGGCCCTACGACCGTGCCTCGGCCACCCGGCGGTCCAAGAGCAGGAAGCCCAAGGGCAAGAAGCGCGGCAAGGCCGCCAAGGGCGGCTCCGGGAGCACGGTGGTGGCCGGTCCGTGGGCCGAACCCTCGGGGCCCACCCGGCTGGAGCAGGCCGAGCTCGACGTGCTGCTCGACAAGATCAGCGAGGGTGGGATCGACTCGCTCAACCCGATGGAGCGCAAGCGGCTCAACGAGCTGAGCAAGAAGATGCGCGGTTCGTGACCTCGTGGTCACCATCCGTAGGTTGATCGCTG
>JAAZBK010000533.1 GCA_012513855.1 Acidimicrobiales bacterium | reverse complement strand
GCACCGACGATCCGCCGCACCTGCGCATGCACATGTTCTACGGGATCATCGCCCTGTTCTCGATGGCGATCCTCTACAGCTACCGGTCGCAGCTGCGCCAGCACCTCTACCTGCTCTACGGCTTCGGAGGACTCTTCCTGATGGGCCTGGCTCTGCGGGCCATCGAGCTCCAGTAGGGGACCCGGAGGAGTCGGTCCTGGACGCGCCGGCCTGGGGCGCGACGGTCCGGGGGGAGCGTTCGGTGGCTCAGAGGTTGACCACGGGCATGGTGGTGGTCTTGGTGATGCCGTCGAGCATCTGGACCCGGCTGACCACGAGACGTCCCAGCTCGTCCATCGACTCGGCCTGGACGCGGACCACGACGTCGTAGGGGCCGGTGACGTCGTCGGCGGCGATCACCCCGGGGATCTCACGGATGCCCTCGGCGACCGACGCCGCCTTGCCGACCTCTGTCTGGATGAGGATGTAGGCAGACACGCTCACGGACACGAGGTTAGCCACGACGGCGGACGGCCCGCCCCGGTGGGGGCGGGCCGTCCGCGATCAGGTACGAGGCGGACCTCAGTTGGCGAGGCGCTTCTCCAGCTCGCGGAGTTCGTCGGCCATCTCGGAGGGGAGCCGCTCGCCGACGAAGCTGTAGTGCTCCTCGATGATCGGGATCTCTCCCCGCCAGGCGTCGTTGTCGACCCGCAGCAGCTCGGCCAGGGTGTCGGCCTCGACGTCGAGGCCCGAGATGTCGATGGCGTCGGGCGTGGGAACCCGGCCGATGGCGGTGTCGACCGCGTCGGCTTCTCCGGCCACCCGCTCGAGCACCCACTTGAGCACGCGGCTGTTATCGCCGAAACCGGGCCAGAGGAACTTGCCGTCGTCGCCCTTGCGGAACCAGTTGACCCAGAAGAGCTTGGGGAGCTTGTCGGCGTCGGTTGCCTTGCCGATGTCGAGCCAGTGCTGGATGTAGTCGCCGACGTTGTAGCCCATGAAGGGGAGCATGGCGAAGGGGTCGAACCGGACCTCGCCGATGGTGCCGGCCGCGGCAGCGGTCTTCTCCGAGCTCATGATCGAGCCGAGGAAGGTGCCGTGCTGCCAGTCGAACGACTCGGTCACGAGCGGGACGTTGGTGGCGCGGCGGCCGCCGAAGAGGATGGCCGAGATCGGGACGCCCTTGGGGTCCTCCCACGCGGGGTCGATCGACGGGCACTGCGACGCCGGGGCGGTGAAGCGGGCGTTGGGGTGGGCGGCGGGCGAGCCGGACTCAGGGGTCCAGTCGTTGCCCTTCCAGTCGATGAGGTGCGCGGGGGTTTCCTCGGTGAAGCCCTCCCACCAGATGTCGCCCTCGTCGGTCTTGGCGACGTTGGTGAAGATGCAGTTCTCGGTGAGCGTGGCCACCGCGTTGGGGTTGGTGTCGTCGCCGGTGCCGGGAGCGACGCCGAAGAAGCCGGCCTCGGGGTTGATGGCGTACAGCCGGCCGTCGTCGCCGAACTTCATCCAGGCGATGTCGTCGCCGATCGTCTCCACCTTCCAACCGGGGAGGGAGGGGATGAGCATCGCCATGTTGGTCTTGCCGCAGGCCGACGGGAACGCCGCGGCCACGTACTTCTTCTCGCCGGCGGGGTTGGTGACGCCGATGATCAGCATGTGCTCGGCCATCCAGCCCTCGTCGCGGGCCATGGTGGACGCGATGCGCAGGGCGAAGCACTTCTTGCCGAGCAGGGCGTTGCCGCCGTAGCCCGACCCGTAGCTCCAGATCTCGTTGGTCTCGGGGAAGTGCGTGATGTACTTGTTGTCGGCGTTGCACGGCCAGGGCACGTCGGCCTCGCCGTCGGCCAGCGGGTGGCCCACCGAGTGGAGGCAGCGGACCCACTCGCCGTCGCCGAGCACGTCGAGGGCGCCCTGGCCCATGCGGGTCATGATCCGCATGCTGGCGGCCACGTAGGCGGAGTCGGTGAGCTGGACGCCGATGTGGGCGATGGGAGAGCCGAGCGGGCCCATGGAGAACGGCACCACGTAGAGGGTGCGGCCCTTCATGGCTCCGGTGTAGAGGCCCTTGAGCTCGGCCTTCATCTCCGACGGCTCACGCCAGTTGTTGGTGGGGCCGGCGTCGACCTCGTT
>JAAZBK010000532.1 GCA_012513855.1 Acidimicrobiales bacterium | reverse complement strand
TCGGCCGACGGTCGGGTCCTGGTGGCCGACTTCGGGATCGCCAAGGCCGCCCAGAGCAGCGACAACACCGACAACGGCGCCATGGTCGGCACGGCCAAGTACCTGGCACCGGAGCAGGTGAACGGCCAGAGCGTCGATGGCCGCACCGACGTCTACGCGCTCGGGATCGTCCTCTACGAGGCCCTCACCGGCGTCCCGCCCTTCGTCGGCGACTCCGACACCGCGACGGCCCTCATGAGGTTGCACAACGACCCGGTCCGGCCCCGTCAGATCCGCCCCGACATCCCGGTGGCGGTAGAGGCCGTGATCGGCAAGGCCCTCGCCCGACGTCCCGACGACCGCTTCCCCAGCGCGGCTGCCATGCGGTCGGCCCTGCTCGCCGCGGGCGCAGACCCGTCGCGTGCCCACTCGGCTGCCCAGGCCGCCGTCGCGTCGGTGGCGGCCACCGAGGCCCGCACCGACTCGGGATCGGCGTCCGCGGCTGCTCCCCAACCGGCGCGGTCCGATCTCGACGGCAGCGGCCGGCCCCGGTTCGAGCACGAGGTGATCGTCGAGCCGGAGCCCTCGAGGCGGATCGGCGCCGTACTGGTGGTCCTGTGCCTGGTGGCAGGGGCCATAGCCGCGGCCGTCTGGTCGGGCTTGGCCGGCGGTCCCGACCCCGGCCGGCTGGTCGACACCGCCTCGTTCTCCACCTTCGACCCGTTCGGAACCAACGGCGAGAACGACCACCTCCTCGTCAACCTCTCCGACGACGATCCGGCCACCCACTGGGAGACCGAGACCTACAACGACCCCGACGTCACCGTCCTCAAGCCAGGGGTTGGCCTGGTGGCCACGCTCGAACGACCCACCCAGGTCTCGGCGGTCGAGATCGATTCGCCCAGCTCCAACTGGAGCGCCGAGATCCGTACGGTCAACGGCGATCCACCGGCCGGGATCGACGGTTGGGAGCTGCTGGGGACCGTGGAGCAGGCCAGCTCCGGCACCACCCGGATCGACCTCGACGGCCGGGAAGCCACCTCGATCATGGTCTGGTTCACCCACGTGGGCGATGATCGTGCGGTGCAGGTCAGCCAGCTCCAGGTCTTCACCCCATGAGCCCGGACGCCTTCCGGGCCGAACCGCTCGCCGACGATCGCGAGCTGGTGAAGGCGGCCCAGGCCGGCGACCGCGCCGCGCTCGACCACCTGCTCCGCGCCCACCAGGCGAGGATCCACGCCGTGTGCCGGCGAATCACCGGCAACGACACCGACGCGTTCGACGCCACCCAGGATTCTCTCATCGCCATCGTGCGGGGCCTTCCCAACTTCAACGGCAGCTCCCGGTTCTCGACGTGGGCCTACCGGATCGCCACCAACACCTGCCTCGACGAGCTGCGGCGACGAAAGCGTCGTCCGGAGCTCGGGCTGGTCACCGACGTCGGCGAGACCGACGTCGACGGTGGGTCCGTGGCCGCCGTAGATGCCCACGTACCTGCGGGACGAGCCGGTAGCGATCAGATCGGCGATGCCGTGGCGGATCGACTCGCCATCGACGCCGCCCTGCAGGAGCTCGCGCCCGAGTTCCGAGCCGCCGTCGTACTCCGAGACCTCTGCCAGCTGGACTACGCCGAGATCGCCGAGGTCCTCGACGTTCCCATCGGTACCGTGCGCTCCCGGATAGCTCGCGGTCGAGGTCAGCTGGCCGATCTCCTGGCCGGTAACACCGGCGGGAACTCCACACCCCCTCCCGAACGTCATAGCTCTGCACCATGACCACCGATCGCCCTCCCCTCGACGACCTCGACCTGTCCGCCTACCTCGATGACGAGGCCGGCGATGACGTGAGCGCGCGCCTCGAAGCAGACCCCGCTGCCCGTGAACGCCTCGAACAGCTCCGCGCAGCACGCGACGCCGTCGCCGGCGACGTGACACCCCTGTCAGACGGCCAGGTCGACTTCATCGTCGCCGCCGCCATGGCCGCCTCCGACGGCGACACCAGCCAGCCCGACGACGACCACCAGATCGTCCCGGTCCCCCCGAGCAGCCACAGGGGCG
>JAAZBK010000531.1 GCA_012513855.1 Acidimicrobiales bacterium | reverse complement strand
GGTCCGCGGCAGCTCGCGGGGCATGTCGTAGACCACCACCACCACCGAGACCGACGGAACCGGCTCTGCTGCTCCCGAGGACACGGCGCTCAGCGGACCCTGCGCAGGTAGCCGCTGGGGTTGAAGGAGAGCGCGTACTTCTCCATCGAGGGGTCGACCGCGAACTTCCCGTTGCGGGCCAGGATCTGCTTGACGGCCTCGGCCGGACCGGGGCCGAAGCCCGCCCACACCGGATGTCCGTTGACGATGGTGTCGGTGATCACGACGTACGAGCCGACCGGTACGAGCGGGGCATAGCGCTCGAACTCCTCGGAGGTCGAATGGCGGTCCGTCACCGATCCCAGCACGACGAGCGCGCTCCCGTCGCCGACCCTTTCACGCACCTGCTCGGCCACGTCGACGTGGTGGGGCCGTCCGGTGAGGTAGGTGAGCCGGGGGTGCTGGGGGCGGTTCGGGTCGGGCTCCGGGTCGACGGACAGGACCTGCCCGTGACCGACGAGCTCGCACATCGAGGCGAGGAACAGGGAGCGGCCGCCGTCACCCGACCCGGTCTGGACCACCCAATCAGGACGGACAGAGGCCACGATCTCCTGGTAGGCGAGCAGATCGGTGGGAGGCGTGCGGACCGGCTCGCCGAGCCAGCTGGTGCCGGACCACGGCAGGGTCCGGTAGACGCCCTCGGTGAAGGCCTTGACCAGCTCCTCGGGCAGCGGGCTGGGCGTCGTGGGAGGTCCATCGAGGCCACCCGGCGCCGCCGCCTCGGCGAAGGCCTCGGCCGAGAGGCGTCGGGATCGACTGCGACGGGCCGCCTGCGAACGGATGGCGCCGACGTAGTGGATCGGCTTGCCGGGTCCGTGGAACGCCCTGCCGCGGAGGTCGGCGTACTGCTGGCTGTAGTCGAAGACCTTGGTGCGCCGCTCGGCGGCGTCGGTGCGGTTGGTGGTGTCGCCTCCGTGCAGTTGGTGGAACGAGCCCTCACCCATCATCGTGACGACGGTGACCTCGGGAGCCGCGGCGACCCGCTCGTAGAGATCGAGGTTGGTGTAGCCCCCACCCGGCAGGTCGAAGCTCTCGTCGAACCCGCCGACCTGTTCGAGCGTCGCTCGCGTGACGAAGAGGCAGTTGCTCTCCCACAGTCCGTCGAGCCAGTCACGGTCGCCGATGAAGTGGCTGATCTCGAAGAGGCGGTACCCGTTGGACGGCCACGCGATCTGACCGAAGAGGCGATCCTCGTAGTCGCGGTCGTAGCCGGCGGCCATGGCGTCGCCCTGCTGTCCCGGCCCGACGTACCACTGCTGGGTGGCCACCACCGCGGGTGCATAGGTGTCGAGCCCGGCCAGGCCCCAACGCAGGACACCGGGGGTGAGCACGTGCGCGCCGTCGATCATCAGCGCGAAGTTGCGGCCCCTGCCGGCGCGGATGCCGGCGTTGAGCGCGCTGACCGGAGACGGATGGATCTCGTCGAGGGCGAGGAGGCGGAACTCAGGTCCGTACTCGGACAGCTCGGCCTGGGTGATGGCCTGCTCCGGAGCGGAGCCGTTGTCGATCACCACGACCTCGTAGGTGGTGTCGGCCACGCCGTCCTGGTACGAGCGCGAGAGCGAGTGAAGCGTGCGAGCGGCCTCGCGCTTCATGTTGTGGAACACCACCACCACGGTGAGGTCGATCGCGTCAGCAGGCGCCCGAGAGGCCAGAGGCGTCCGGGGCAGGTTGGACTTCGGCT
>JAAZBK010000109.1 GCA_012513855.1 Acidimicrobiales bacterium | reverse complement strand
TGCACGTGAGGGGACGAGCCACCGTGAACGTGTCCGTCCTGACCCGAGGTACATCCGAGGGATTACGTAGTCGCTACCGATGCACCACCACGTTCCGTCTGGTTTGGTCGGATCATCGGGAGCCGGAGGGCACCCGATCACGGCGTTCGACGGTCGCGGGCACAGCCGCGACCCCAGGAGGGAGACCCACGGTGAGAAGCAACCAGCGCATCGGCGCGCCCCGGACATGGCGCGAGCTGGTCCGACGAGCGACCTTCGCCGTCACCGCGGTGGCCGTGATGGCTGGTCTCGCCGCGGTGACCACCACGGCGACCCTCGTGGGCTCCACCCGACAGGCGGCCGCCGTCCCCATGGCGACGACCTTCTTCTACACAGGCACCAATGAATCCTGGACCGTCCCGGACGGAGTGACCGAGGCGACCTTCGACATCGTCGGCGGCCATGGCGGGCGCGGCGCTGATCACGCTCTGTGGGTGGAGCCGGATGGGATCCTCGGGGGTGGCCGGGGAGGCGCGGGAGGACACGGCGCTCACATCCGCGCCACCGTGAACGTCGTGCCCGGCGAGGTCTACCGCATCGTGGTCGGAGGCAACGGAGGTTCAGCCTCAGGGCCGAGCGATGAAGGCTTGGGCGCTTGGGGATACTGCTCCTACGCGAGCAAGGGCAACGACGGTGATGGTGCCGGCGGTGCCGGTGGGGGCGGAGGCGGCGCAACCGCCGTCTACCGAAACGGGTCGCTGGTGGCCGTCGCCGGGGGCGGCGGTGGAGGCGGGGGCGGAGGACACGGCATGAGGCCCTACACCGAGCACTTCCACGCAGGCAGCGGCGGCGACGCCGGGTACCACACGGACATGGACGGCGAGGGGGGCATCGGCCCGGGCGACAACCACGGCGGAACCGGCGGTGGAACGTCGTGGTGCGGCGGCACCGGCGGCGACGATGCGGCGTTCCTCTCCAGCGGAGGCGGCGGCGGAGGCGGCGGGGCCGGCACCTCCGGTGGCACCGGCGGTGGAGGCGGCGGCCTCGGCGGCGGTGGCGGAGGCGGAGGCGGGGCCGGCGACAGCGAGGTCAACGGCCTGTGGGCGCCCATCCTGGTGCACCCGGACACCAACCCCGGCAACGGGTACGTCCAGATCAGGTTCAACCAGGCCTTCACCAGCTGGCTCGACGTCTACGACCGGTCCGGGCCGGTCGACGTCGGCGAGCCCGTCGTCGTCCAGGCGAGCCTGGTCACGGCGTCAGGCGCCGACTGGGACAGCCGCGCCGGCACCATCACCTGGAAGGTCGGGGGCGATGTGGTCGGCACGCAGGTCCTGGAGAACTCGGCCGATCCGTTCCCGATACCGGGACTGGGCGCAGGCACCCATACGGTCGTCGCCGAGTTCACCCCGCGCTACCCCGCCGACCTGGAACCGTCGACGGGATCGGTCGAGGTGCAGGTGAACCAGGGTCGTGCCGCCCTGGTCATCTCGTCGGGGCCCAACCCGTCGGTGACGGGCCAGCCCGTCACCCTGTCGGCCACTGCTGCAGCCATCGCTCCGGCTCCGGGCACTCCCTCGGGCGAGGTCCAGTTCATGGCCGACGGCGCTCCGCTCGGTGTCCCCGTCGCCCTCGATCCCGCCGGCCAGGCGAGCCTCACCACCGATGAGCTGGCCGTCGGGGTGCGCAGCATCTCGGCGACCTACAACGGGGATGCGACGTTCCTCCCGGCGACGAGCGCTCCCCTCACCCACGTGGTGAACACCGGCGACGTGGCCATGACCGTGGCGCCGGCGCCGAGCCCCTCGGTGGTCAACGAGACGGTCACGTTCACCGCGACCATGGAAGCGGTTCGACCTGCCAGCGGCGTTCCGGGTGGGACGGTGACCTTCACCATCGACGGCATCGACCTCCCGCCGGCGACGGTCGCGGCCGATGGCACCGCCGGTACGTCGGTCTCGTACCTGGCGGCGGGCAACCACGACGTGATCGCCACCTACAGCGGCGACGCGTCGTTCAACCCGGCCGCGGCTGCCACCACCCACGCCGTGAACAAGGGCGACGTGAGCGTGGCGCTCACCCAGTCGGCCCCCACCAGCTCCTCCGGTGAAGCCGTCGACTTCACGGCCGTGGTCGAACCGCAGATCGACGGCGTGGCGCCCACGGGCGTCGTGCACTTCTACGTGGGCGGCTCCTTCGTGGGTGCTGCTGAGCTGAGCGCCGGCGGCGTGGCCACGTTGTCGACATCGGCTCTGGCCGTCGGGGTGAACCAGATCACCGCCCGCTACGAGGGCGACCGGGTCTGGAGCGAGACCTTCGCCAACCTCGTCGAGCACACCGTGACCGACGGTTCCGCTCCGGGCACCGATCCCGGCGGCGAACCTGGATCCGAGGACCCGGGCGAGGACCCGGGCGAGGGCACCGACACGTCCCCCACCGACCCCACCGACCCCGATGGTGGAGACGTCGACCCCGACGATCCGTCCGACGGTGACGCCGATCCCGGTGACGGGCACCTAGACGACCTAGACGACCTCGGCGACCGTCAGGACCCGGACGGCGACGTCCTGGGCGACGGCGATGGCCACGCCGCGGGCGACGGTGACCCTGCTCGGCCCCTCGCCCGCACG
Organism: Acidimicrobiales bacterium; assembly: GCA_012513855.1. Classification (GTDB taxonomy): domain Bacteria; phylum Actinomycetota; class Acidimicrobiia; order Acidimicrobiales; family Iamiaceae; genus Aquihabitans. The sequence goes on along the minus strand of JAAZBK010000109.1, from coordinate 5,662 downwards.
GGTACGGCGGTCCTCGCCTCCACGCTGGGTGGCCTGGTCATCGCAGCCGGCGGGTTCCTCCTGATGGCCGCCGGTCGTCGGCGCCGGGAGGCGTGAGCACCGAGGGTCAGGAGCTGGACGGATCTTCGACGAGAGCGCCGGTGAACTGGGCGTTGTAGAGGCGGGCGTAGGCGCCACCGGCCGCCAGCAGCTCCTCGTGGTCGCCCTGCTCGACGATGCTGCCGGCCTCCATCACCAAGATCAGGTCTGCGTCGCGGATGGTGGAGAGCCGGTGGGCGATCACGAAGCTCGTCCGCTGCGATCGCAGCGCGGCCATGGCGTGCTGGATCAACACCTCGGTGCGGGTGTCGACCGAGCTGGTGGCCTCGTCGAGGATCAAGATGGTGGGGTCGGCCAGGAACGCCCGAGCGATGGTGAGGAGCTGCTTCTCGCCGGCGCTCACCGTGCCGCCCTCGTCGTCGATCAGGGTGTCGTAGCCGTCGGGCAGCGAGTGCACGAAGCGGTCGACGTAGGTGGCCTTGGCCGCCTCCAGGATCTGCTCCTCGGTGGCGTCGGGGTTGCCGTAGGCGATGTTCTCCCGGATGGTCCCGCTGAACAGCCAGGTGTCCTGGAGCACCATCCCCACGTTGGACCGCAGCTCGGCCCGCGACATCTCGGAGATGTCGTGGCCGTCGAGGGTGATCACGCCGCTGTCCAGCTCGTAGAAGCGCATGATCAGGTTGACCAGGGTGGTCTTGCCCGCACCGGTCGGGCCGACGATGGCCACCGTCTGACCGGGCTCGGCCACCAGCGAGAGGTCGGAGATGAGCGGCTCGGAGGGGTCGTAGGAGAACTCGACGTGGTCGAACTCGATGCGACCCCGTGGCCTCACGTCGTGGACCGGCTCGGTGGGTTCGGGGCTCTGCTCTGGCACGTCGAGGAGCTGGAACACCCGCTCGGCCGAAGCCACGCCCGACTGGAGGACGTTGAGCATCGATGCCATCTGCGTGAGGGGCTGGGTGAACTGGCGCGAGTACTGGATGAACGCCTGGATGTCGCCGATGGTCATGTGACCACCGGACACCCGCAGACCGCCGATCACCGCTATGGCCACGAAGTTGAGGTTGCCGAGGAACATCATCGCCGGCTGGATCGTGCCCGCCATGAACTGGGCGCCGAAGCTCGCCTCGAACAGCTCCTCGTTCTTGTCCGCGAACCGATCCTCGGTCGCCTGCTGCTGACCGAAGACCTTCACCAACGAGTGGCCGGTGAAGGCCTCCTCGACCTGGGCGTTGAGCGTGCCGGTGTGGGTCCACTGGGCGATGAACCGGGTCTTCGCCCGCTTGGTCACCTGCTTCACCAGGACCATCGACACCGGGATGATGATCAGGGCGAGCAGCGCGAGCTGCCAGGAGATCCAGAACATCATCGAGATCACGCCGACGATGGTGAGCGTGGACGTGACCAGCTGGCTGAGGGTCTGCTGGAGGCTCTGGGCCAGGTTGTCGATGTCGTTGGTGACCCGGCTGAGCAGGTCGCCACGAGGCTGCGAGTCGACGTAGGCGAGCGACAGGCGGTGCAGCTTCTCCTCCACCTCGGCCCGCAGGCGGTTCATGGTGCGCTGCACCACGCCGGCGAGCACGAACGACTGCAGGAACGAGAGCGCGGCCGAGACCGCGTAGAGGGCGACGGCGGTGAGCAGGGTGTTGCGGAGCGCGGTCGAGTCGATCGACGCCGTACCGCCGTCGAACACCGGCAGGATCCCCTCGATGATGATGTCGGTGGCGTGTCCCAGGATCTTGGGACCGATCACCGACAGGACCACGCTGGCCACCGCGGCGAACAGCACGATCGAGGCACCGGTGCGCTCCGGGGCCATGGTGCCGAGCAGACGGCGGGTCGAGCCTCGGAAGTCCTCGGACTTCTCGGCCGGCATCCCGGCCGTACCCATCCGACCACCCATCGGCGCTTCGCTGGCGCGCGGTGGGCCGACCTTCTTCTCCTCGGTGGTCGCGCTCATGCCGCGTCCTCCACGCCCATCTGCGAGTCGACTATCTCTCGGTAGGTCTCGCACTCTCCCAGCAGTTGGTCGTGAGAGCCCAGGCCCACCACGTGGCCGTCCTCGAGCACCAGGATCTGGTCGGCGTCGATGATGGTGGACACCCGCTGGGCCACCACCACCACGGTGGCATCGGCGGTGTAGGGGACCAGCGCGGCGCGGAGGCGGGCGTCGGTGGCCAGGTCGAGGGCTGAGAAGGAGTCGTCGAACAGGTAGATCTCGGGCTTGCGCACCAGCGCTCGGGCTATGGCCAGGCGCTGCCGCTGGCCGCCGGAGAGGTTCGTCCCGCCCTGTCGCACCGGGGAGTCGAGCCCCTCCGGGAGCCCGCTCACGAAGTCCCGGGCCTGGGCTATCTCCAGCGCCTCCCACAGCTCCTCGTCGGTGGCCTCGGGGTGGGCGAAGCGGAGGTTCGATGCGATGGTGCCGGTGAAGAGGTAGGGCTTCTGCGGCACCAGTCCGATGCGGGACCACAGGGTCTCCGGGTCCAGATCCCGCACGTCGACGCCGTTGACCCGCAGGGCACCCGAGGTGGCGTCGAACAATCGGGGGATCAGGTTCAACAGGGTGGTCTTGCCCGAGCCGGTGGACCCGATGATGGCGGTGGTCATGCCGGGCCGGGCGGTGAGGGTGATGCCGGTGAGGACCGGTTCGTCGGCGCCCGGGTAGTGGAAGCCGACCTGGTCCAGCTCGAGCGTGCCGGCGAGCTCCATCTCGGTGACCGGGGTGGGGCTGGGCACGACCGACGTCGACAGGTCGAGGACCTCGAGGATCCGCTCAGCGCACACCGCGGCCCGCGGCGCCATGGCTCCGATGAAGGTGGCCATCATCACCGCGATGAGGATCTGGGTCAGGTAGTTCAGGAAGGCGATGAGGGAGCCGGGCTGCATCGCTCCGCTCTCGATCCGGTCGGCTCCGATCCAGAGCACGGCGATGCTCGACATGTTGAGGACGATCACCACGATCGGGAACATGAAGGCCTGGAGCTGACCGGCGCGAAGAGCGGTGGCGGTGAGGTCGTCGTTGGCCTTGGCGAACCGGGCCCGCTCCTGCGGTTCCCTCACGAACGCCCGCACCACGCGGATTCCGGTGATCTGCTCGCGCAGGACCTGGTTGACCCGGTCGATGAGCTCCTGCATGCGCCGGAACTGGGGGATCATCCGGCTGACCACGAGCGTCATGCCCCCCACCAGGACGGGGATCGACACGGTCAGCACCCACGAGAGGCCGACGTCCTCCCGCAACGCCATGGCGATGCCCCCGATGCAGGTGATGGGGGCCGCGATGAAGATCGTGCACACCATCACCACGAACATCTGGACCTGCTGGACGTCGTTGGTGATGCGGGTGATCAGCGACGGCGGTCCACCCAGTTCGGCCACCTCCCGGGCGGAGTAGCCGGTGACCTGGTGGAAGAGCCCGGCACGAACGTCACGCCCGAAGCCCATGGCGGCCCGGGCCCCGAAGTACACCGCGGCGGTGGCCGCCACCACCTGGATCAGGGTTATGCCGAGCATCTCGAGCCCCGTGCGCCAGATGTACTCGTTGTCGCCGAGGAGGATGCCCCGGTCGATGATGTGGGCGCTGAGCGACGGCAGGTAGAGGGTGGCGACGGCCTGGATCGTCTGCAGGACCACCACGAAGGTGAGCTCCCGCTTGTATCGGACCAGAAACGTTCGTAGAAGGCGTATGAGCATCGGTGTTCTCCATGACGGCCCCGTGGACTCGGAGACACCAGCGATCCAGGGCACGGCCTGATCGGGACAGGTCCCGAATGGTCGCGTCGTCCTGGTTCTCGGTTACCCCTGGCGGAACGCCGCGGAGCGACGCTACTCACCCACGGAGAGGGTTCTCCAAGTCGGGGAGGTGAGGCCGGCGTCGGGTCTCCCCCTGAGCCAGACTGCCGCCCATGCGCCTTGAATCTGCTGGGGGAACGTTCGTCGATGTCGCCGCGGGACCGGGTACCGACGCGGGACCGGTGGTCCGGGTCGGCATCGGCGGAGACGACTGGCTGGGGCGCGGCGAAGCCACCGGGGCGGCCGCCACCGGCGGGGACGCCTCCCCTGGTGCAGCCGACGGTGAGTCGTCCGATGGGGTGGACGTGGTCGAGGGATCCGACGCGTACGGCTCCTACCGCTCGATGGTGACGGTCGACGGCGCGGTCCGCTGCTCGGTGCGGGCCTACTCGAACCGAGCGATGATCGTCTTCCGGACCGAGGCCACCGTCGACCTGACCGGCCTGGCCACCGGAGCGTTCGACCAGCCCTCGGTGGGCTGGCCGGTGTTCACGCCGGGCGATCGGGCACCGGGCTCCGGGCCTCAGGGATTGAAGGCGGTGGCCTTCCAGCACTGCGAGTTCGCGCTGCCCACCATGGCCGGCCCCGAGCTCGACGGCTTCTTCCTGCTCCCCCACCGTCCACCCACGGCCTGGCCCCTGCTGCTGACCTCAGCCGATGGCCGGACGTTGATGCTCGCCCCGCTCGGCGACTTCCACGACGTGACCGTCGGGCTCAACGGAGGCACGGTCCGCTGCGGCTGGCACGGCGACCTCGAATCGGCCCCGGCCGGGTTCGCCACCGATCTGGCGGTCTTCGCCGGCACCGGCCCCCGGGACTGCCTCGACCAGTGGGGCGAGCTGTTGCTCGAGCAGGCCGGTACCGTCCGCCCCGGCCGATGGGCCGACGCGCTCGCCGCCCGCCCCTCGTACTGGACCGACAACGGCGCCGCCTACTGGTACAAGACCGAGCCGGGTCACGACGTCGCCGGGTCGATCGTGGCCGCCGTCGACGAACTGCGGGCCAACGACGTGGCGCTCGGAGCGGTCCAGCTCGACTCGTGGTTCTACCCCCACGCCGACCTGCGACCGTTCGACACCGACGAGTGGGTGGTCCCGCCCAGCGCCATGGTGGCATGGGAGGAACGGTCCGACGTTCTGCCCGACGGCATCGCCGACCTGCGCTCGCGCCTCGGTCACCCACCGCTCGTGGCCCACATCCGCCACCTCTCCGCCGATGCCCCGATCTCGGCCGAACTGCCCGTCCACGTCGACGGCCCCTACTCAGCTCCCGCCACCCCCGAGATGTACGAGCGCTGGCTCGACCAGTGCCTCGCCTGGGGGGTGGAGACCTTCGAGCACGACTGGCTGGTCGAGGTCTTCTTCGGGGTGCGGGGGTTGCGAGCCGCACCGGGTCGGGCTCGCGAGTGGCAGGAGGGCATCGACCGTGCGGCTCGCGACCGCGGCATCACCCTCCAGTGGTGCATGGGAACGCCGGCCGACTTCGCCCAGACCACCACCCTCACCCAGGTCACCTCGGTACGCACCAGTGGCGACCACGGCTACATCGCCACCGCCGGGCAGCTGTGGGCCTGGTTCTGCACCACCAACGCCATGGCCCGGGCCCTGGGGCTGATGCCGTTCAAGGACGTCTTCCGCACCGATCCGGAGGCCGACGGCGCCAACGGCGAGATCGAGGCCCTGCTCTCCGTGCTGTCCACCGGTCCGGTCGGGCTGGGCGACCGCGTCGGTCGGTTCGAGTTCGACGTCGCCCACCGGACCTGCCGGGCCGACGGGATCCTGATCAAGCCCGACGTACCGATCGCGGCCATCGACTCGGCGATCCTGTCGTC
>JAAZBK010000108.1 GCA_012513855.1 Acidimicrobiales bacterium | reverse complement strand
TCGCCGCGGCTCCAGCGCCCGCGTCAGTGCTCGAGGACCTGCTTGAGGAACTGCTGGAGCCGGGGGGTGGAGGGGCTCTCGAGCACCTGATCGGGCGGGCCCTGTTCGCAGATCACGCCCTGGTCCATGAAGACGACCTGATCCGCAACCCGCCGGGCGAAGCCCATCTCGTGGGTGACCACGAGCATGGTCATGCCCTCGGACGCGAGCGTCCGCATCACGTCGAGGACCTCGCCCACCAGTTCGGGGTCGAGGGCGCTGGTGGCCTCGTCGAACAGCATCATCTCGGGGTCCATGGCCAGGGCTCGGGCGATGGCCACCCGTTGCTGCTGTCCGCCCGAGAGCTGGGCCGGGAACGAGCTCGCCTTCTCGGCCAGCCCCACCCGCTCGAGGCGGGCCATGGCCACCTCTCGCGCCTCGTCCGCGCTGCGGCCCAGGACCCGGCGTTGGGCCAGGGTCACGTTGTCGATGACCTTGAGGTGCGGGAACAGGTTGAACTGCTGGAACACCATCCCGATCCGCTGCCTGACCAGATCCAGGTCGCAGTCTGGATGGGTTATGTCGATCCCGTCGATCAGGACCTGACCGTCGGTCGGGTCCTCGAGCCGGTTGACGCACCGGAGCAACGTCGACTTGCCCGACCCCGACGCGCCGATCACGCACACCACGTCGCGGGAGCGGACCTTCAGGTCGACGCCCTTGAGCACCTCGTTGTCGCCGAAGCTCTTGTGCAGGCCTCGAAGTTCGATGGCCGGAACGTTCGAGGTCATCGAGCCGCCTTGAACCGACGTTCCAGCACCGCCACCAAGCGGGTCAGCGGGATGGTGATCACGAGGTAGAGCGCACCCGCCACCACCAGCGAGGTGCCGTTGAAGTCGCCGGCCTTGGCTCGACCGAACTGGGTGAGCTCGCGGGTCACGTCGGTGGTGCCGAGGATGGCGAGGAGCGAGGTGTCCTTGATGAGCAGGACCAGTTCGTTGGTGAGGGGCGGGATGACGATCCGGAACGCCTGGGGCACCACCACGAAGCGCATCGCTTCTCCGTTGGTCATCCCCAACGATCGGGCTGCCTCCACCTGCCCCTTGGGCACCGCCTCGATGCCGGCCCGGATGGTCTCGGCGAGGTACGCGCCGGCCACGAGGGAGAGGGCTGCGATGCCGCCGGTGGGAACCCCGAGGATCTCGGGATACCTGAAGTCCAGGGCGATCGGCGTGATGAGTCCGATGAACAGGATCGTCAGCAGGGCGGGCAGTCCGCGGAACACCTCGATGTAGACGGCGGCGGCCCAGCGGTAGACGCGGATGTTGCTGAGGCGCAGGAGCGCGGCGATCAGCCCCAGCACCACCCCGAACGCGAAGGAGAAGACGGTGTAGACCACCGTGTTCCTGGCGGCGATGGTGACGATGTCGGGGAACATCTCCCGAGCTCGTTCACCGTCCAGGTACGACCTCTGGATGGTCTCCCAGTCGGAGAGCAGCACCACTGCCGCAAGCAGGGCGGCGCCGGCCGCGTAGGCGGCGAACCGCGAGCGGCGGGCGCGGGCGCGCTTGAGCCGACCGGACCGGTAGAGATCCGGCTCGTCCAGATCAGACCCCGAGGTCGTGATCGTGCTCACAGCGTCGCCCGCGCCCGTCCGGGTGGGATCAGTCGACCTTCACCAGAAGCGACTGGTCGGCGTCGAAGTACGGCTCGGTGAAGTCCATCTGCTCGTCGCGCTCGTCGTTGATGGTGACCGACGATGCCACGACGTCGCAGTTGCCGGCGGCGAGGCTGGCGAAGATCGAGTCGAACGGGGTCACGAGCACCTCGAGCTTGGCGTCGATGGTGGCGGCCATGGCGTCGAGCAGGTCGATGTCGAACCCGGTGTAGCCGAGGCCGCGCGGACCTTCGCCCTCCATCTCCATCGGGGGGTAGGGGATGTCGGAGCACACCGTCAGCGTGCGGGACCCGGCCACGTCGGATGCCTCCGGGCCCGGTCCGGGATCCTCGCCCGGTTCGGGGAAGTACTTGGCGTAGATGAGGTCGTAGGTCCCGTCGTCGCGGACGTCGGACAGGGCGCCGTCGAGCTCGGCCTTGAGCGGGCTGTCGGTGGCCACGGCGAACCCGTAGGTCTCATCGGTGGCGTAGGTCTCCACCACCTCGTACGAGTCGTCGGACAGGGCGCGGTCGGCGTTGACCGGGAGGTCCTGGAGGATGGCGTCGATGTCGCCGGACTCCAGCGCGGCGAAGAGGCCCGGTATTTCGACGAAGGACTTGATCGTTGCGCCCTCGGGCTTGTTCTCGTTGGCGTAGCTCTCGCCGGTGGTGTTGGTCTGGACACCGATGGTCTTGCCGGCCAGGTCCGCGAGGCTCGTGATCGCGGTGTCGTCGTCGTCGTCGCCGCAGGCGGCGGTGCCGAACAGCAGGCACGCCGCGACGGCCGCGGCGGCGAATCGGCGGGTGGATCGGTAGTTCATGTAGCTCCCCATCGTTCTCAGATGACTACGGCCGGCTCCGGCCGTTGCGCCGCAAGGGTACGGCGCGCGTCCGGCCGGTGGCCGAATCGTGGGTCTCGGGATGTCACGGGGACTGCACGTGTCTGCCCGGTCGCTCAGCGTGTCGGATGGACCCGGTGATGTGACGTGTGGCCTGCGTGTGGCGCGGCTTGGAGCCCGTCGGTCATCCTGCCCTGGTGCTGTCTGATCCCGGGGGCCCGTTCGCGCTGCGCGAGGAGTGGGACTCGACCCTGCGCAGCGGCGATCCGCTGAGCTTTCCGGGCTACGCGGCCAAGCTGAGCGCGGCCGGGCGTGAGTCGGTCCGCACCGGCCTGGCCGACGGGTTCGTGGTGATCGAGGGCGACTTCGACGTGCTCGGCGGATCCATGGGACTCGTCCACGGGGAGAGGGTGGTGCGAGCGTTCGACCGTGCGGTCGGGCTCGGGTTGCCGGTCGTGGCCATCACCCGGTCGGGCGGCGCCCGGATGCACGAGGGGATGGTGGCGCTCACCCAGATGGCTCGGACGGCTGCGGCCGCTCGCCGGCACGAGCGGGCCGGCCTGCTGTCGGTCGCGGTACACCTCTCGCCGACCACCGGCGGTGTGTTCGCTTCGTACAGCTCGCTCTGCCAGGTCCGGGTGGCGGAGGCCGGTGCCACCATCGGCTTCGCCGGTCCCCGGGTGGTGGAGCAGACCACCGGCGAGCCGGTCGACGGGTCCCACACCGCCGAGACTGCCCTCGCCAACGGTCTGGTCGATGCCGTCCTCCCCGTCGAAGAGATCCCGGCCTGGGTCCGGGGCGCGCTCGGGATCGCACCGGCCGACGGCCCATCGACCCACCGGCCGCCCACGCCCGTGGCTCCGCTGGCTGAACCCGCCGAGGGTGCGTGGGGTGAGGTGGAGAGGGCGCGTTCGTTCGGCCGCCCGAGCGGAACCCACGTCGCACGGGCACTGGTCACGAGCTGGACCGAGATCGGGGGGCGCGTCGATCCCGCGCTGCGCGCCGGGCTCGCCACGGTGCACGGCCAGAGGGCGGTGGTGGTGGCCACCGACCGCTACGCCGGATCCGGTCGTCCCACCCCCGCCGGCTACCGGTTGGCGCAGCGGGCGTTCCGGCTGGCCGGCAACCTCGGACTGCCGGTCGTGTCGCTGGTCGACATGCCCGGTGCCGAGCC
>JAAZBK010000530.1 GCA_012513855.1 Acidimicrobiales bacterium | reverse complement strand
GGTCGGTGTTGGGGTCGATCGGTTCGCCCGTGCGGACGAACCGGCTGAGCTGGCTGGTGGTGGTGTTGCCGATGTCGAAGCAGCGGCCGGTGGACGACATGTAGCCCTGGTCGCGCCAGCGCACGTAACGCTCGAGCTGGTCGACCAGGTCCACCCCGTCCTTCTCCACCAGCGATGCCGCGAGGCACAACGCCATGGAGGTGTCGTCGGTCCACTGGCCGGGCTCCAGGCCGAAGGGTCCGCCTCCGACCATGTCGGTGATCGGCGTGAACGTGCCGGGCGCCTTGAACTCGAGGGTGGTGCCCACGGCGTCGCCGGTGGCGAGCCCGACCAGGGCGCCGATGGCCCGGTCGAGGGGACCGCCGATGACGGCGGTGGTCGATGGGTTGGTGTCTGACATTCGATCTCCCTCCCAGGGATCAGGAATCGGGGCGCAACATGGCGGGGTGCAGGTCCGTGGCGGGACCCCTGCGGTAGAGCACGGCGGGGCGGCCCCGGCCCACCGACTGCGACTCTCCGGTGTCGGTCACGAAGCCCGGTGTGGAGAGGACCTTCCGACGGAAGTTGGCCGGGTCGAGGTCGACGCCCCACACCGACTCGTAGACCTGGCGCAGGTCGGCGAGCGTGAACGGCTCCGTCACGAACTCGGCGGCCAGGGTCGTGTACTCGATCTTGGATCGGGCACGCTCCACGCCGTCGAGCAGGATTCGGCGGTGGTCGAAGGCCAGGCGGACGCCCTCGGACCCGTAGAGCAGTTCGTCGGCCGCCCACCAGCGGGCACCGGCGGCGTCGGACCCGGCCACCGGCGACGGCAGGTCGGGCACGAAGGCCAGGTGGGCCACGCTGACCACCCGCATCCGGGGGTCGCGGTCCGGGGTGGCGTAGGTGGCGAGCTGCTCCAGGTGGGTGAGGGCGTCGGCGATGGACGTCTCCTCCTCCAGCTCGCGGCGGGCCGCGTCGTCCAGGTCCTCGTCGGGCAGCACGAAGCCACCGGGCAGGGCCCACGACCCCGCGAACGGCTCGATGCCGCGCTCGACCATCAGGACGCTGAGCCGTTCGGATCGGATGGTGAGCAGGACGACGTCGACCGTCAGGCCAACCGGTGCCGTGGAGTCGGGGATCACGCCGGCGTCCCCACATCGGTGGTGGTGACGATCTCGGCCCCGGCGGCCTCGAGGTCGTCGAGCGCCTTGGTGATGGCGTCGGGGTCGATGCCGACGCTGAGGTCGGTGAGCACCCGGACCTGGAAGCCCTCGGCCAGCGCGTCGGCCGCGGTGGCCCTCACGCAGTGGTCGGTGGCGATGCCGCAGACCTCGATGCCGTCGATGCCGCGGGCTCGCAGCCAGCCGGCCAGCGAGAGGCCGTCGGCGGTGGTGCCCTCGAAGCCCGAGTAGGCGGCGCTGGTCTGGCCCTTCTCGACCAGCACGTCGAACAGCGCGGTCTCGGTGGTCCCCTCCAGCAGGTTGGGGTGCAGCTCAGCGCCCGGGGTACCGGCCACGCAGTGAGACGGCCAGGTGTCGACGTAGTTCGGGTCGGTCCCCTCGGGGGCGAAGTGATTTTCCAGGCCGGCCGGGTGGCGGTCGGCGGTGGCGAACCGGGCCGCCCACCGGCCCGGGTTGGCTTCGATGTGCTCGCGGATGCGGCGGGCCACCTCGGCGCCGCCCTCCACGGCCAGGCTCCCGCCCTCGCAGAAGTCGTTCTCCACATCGACCACGCCGAGCGCCCAGCGCACGGTCGGGTCGGTGGTGTCTGTGCTGTGGTTGGTGGTGGTCATGGTGCGACCTCCTGGGGTCGGTTTGGGTTGAGAGCGGGCCGGCCGGGCTCGAGGGCGAGCCACCCGGGGCGGAGCTCGGCCCGGGCGAGCGCGTGGTGCTCCCGGGCTGCCCGGGCATCGAACGGCGCCAGGGCCTCACCCGCGACGATCAGCGGGACCTGGAGGGCGCGCTCGGTCTGCCCTTCGGCCAGGGGTTCGGGCTCGTCGCCGTCGATCAGCAGGCGTTCCTCCAGGGCGTACCCGTCGGCACCGATGATCCGGGTGGCGGTCTTGCGGCCACCACGGTGGCCCTTGCCCGCCGACGTCTTGGCCACCGCTCGCATGGTGGCGTCGGGCCCGTCGTCGTCGGCCACCGCCACCAGCTTGTAGACCAGCTCGGCGGTGGGGGCACCCGACCCGGTGACCAGGCGGGTGCCGAACATGTAGCGGTCGACGGGCGCATCGGCCATGGCCTCCACCCGGTACTCGTCGAGATCGCCCGACACCACGATCTTGCATCCCGTGGCACCGAGAGCATCGAGCTGCTTCCGGGCCTTGCGGGCCTCGTCGGCGACATCGCCCGAGTCGAGGCGCACTGCACCGATGCCGGCCCCGGCCGCGGCCACCGCGTTCTCGATGCCGCTGGGGATGTCGTAGGTGTCGACCAGGAAGGTGGTGTCGGTGCCCATCGCCTCGACCTGGGCGCGGAAGGCGTCGAGCTCGCTGCGGTGGGCCAGGGTGAAGGCGTGCATGGTGGTGCCGGCGCTGGGGATGCCGTAGCGACGGGCGGCTTCGAGGTTCGACGTGACGTCGATGCCGGCGATGTAGCCGGCCAGCGCGGCGGCCACGCCGGCCTCCTCGTGGGTGCGACGGGCCCCGCCCTCGATGGTGGCCCGACCCTGGGCCTGGGCCGCGCTCGCCATGCGGGCTGCGGCGCTCGCCACCGCGGCGTCGTGGTTGAGCACGCTCAGCAGCACCGTCTCCAGCACCAGCGCCTCGCCGAAGGTGGCGTCCACGGTCACCAGCGGCGAGTACGGGAAGTAGATCTCGCCGTCCCGGTAGCCGGTGACGTCGCCGCTGAAGCGGAAGTCGGCCAGGTAGGCGAGGGTTTCGGGCCGGAGGAACCCCCGCTCCTCCAGGTAGGCGAGCTCGGCGGGACCGAAGCGGAATCGCAGCACGGCGTCGACCGCCCGCCCGATGCCGGCCACCACGCCGTAGCGGCGCCCGTCGGGCAGGCCCCGCGAGAACAGCTCGAACGTCGCCCGGTGGTGGGCCACGCCCGACACCAGTGCGGCGTCGAGCCCCGTCAGCTCGTAGTGGTCGGTCAGCAGGGCGGTGCTGGCGCCGGCAGGCCGGGCAGCGTCCTTTGTGGTCATGGTGACCAGTATAAGGTCACTCTGACCACATGTCCACCTGTGACCCGAGATCTTCCGAGGTGTGTGCACTTTGGTCTGATTATTCGACCGAAGTACTCACACCTCGTCGGCGGTCATGGAGCCGGGGTTTGGGGTCGGGCGGGTCAGCGCTCCGGGGTGGGGGCCTCCACGCCGTCGGGGATGCGGATGCCGGCGAGCTGGGTGGCCTGGCCCACGAGGCGACCGGCGGAGTCCCACAGCTCGCACACCTCGTCGATGCGGTTCTGGTCGACGGACTGCACGTACTGGCGCACCCGCAGCGGCCCCGGTGCGGGCCAGGCCCGGACGTAGGTGGTGAGCGAGAGGGTCGGAACCCAACCGGTCCGGGCCAGTTCGAAGGTGGCCGGCGGCAGCGCGTCGAGGAAGAACAAGAGCGCCAGGGGATCGGCTAGGCGGCCGTCGGCCAGGGAGATCCAGCCCCGTAGCTCGCCGCGCCCCGACGGCTGGCCCAGGGCGAATCCGAGCACCGCGGGGTCGAGGCGGACGTCGGCCCGATCCATGATCGACACGGTGAACTCGGCGCCGGGAGGGTTCGCCTGCAACGGCATGCACTCGTCGTAGGGAGCAACGTCGAACGGCGCAGGACCGGTCCACCAGGGCTCTGGCGCAACGTCTGGCGGGGGCAGCGTGCCGAGCGTGAACACGATGTCGACGCAGGGCTCGCCTCCCTGGCTGAGCGTGGTCCGGGCCTGGCTGGCGCCCCGCCCGAGGCGCAGCACCTCGACGGTCACCTCCGCGGGACCGGCGTCGGGCGCCCGGACGTAGTGGGCGGTGGCGGCCAGCGGGTGCACGTGCTCGGACCCGGCGGCGACCACCGCAGCGCCGGCCGCTCGGGCCGCCGTGGCGAGCAGGTAGCCGCCGTTCGGCTTGGGCCCCACGGTCCACCCCGAGTCGACGTCTACGTCGAACGTGGCGCCGTCACCACGGTCTCGGACGGTGGTCGCCCGGTCGAACTCCGACTGACCCGGAGCGGAAGGAACGGTCTGGCTGCTCATCGGGCAGAGGGTACGGGTGGGTCCGGTGGCAGCGTCGAATCGCGCAGGGACCGCTCCTGGAGGGGCTCGGCCGCGGCTACGTTGCCGATCCATGGCCGAACCAGAGCAGATCCGCAGCACCGTCGAGAAATACCTCGCCCTCTTCACCGCCAAGGACCGCGACGGCTGGCTTGCCCTCTGGTCCGACGACGCCACCATGGAGGACCCGGTCGGCAGCGATCCGCGCCGCGGCAAGGAGGAGATCGGTGCCTTCTTCGATCAGGGCCACACCCAGGCCGATTCGGTGGAGCTTCGCCCCGACGGCCCGGTGATCGTGCTCGGCCACGAGGCCTCGTTCACCTTCCAGGTCCGCCCGACGCTCGGCGGCCAGGCCTTCGTGCTCCCCGCCATCGACGTGATGACGTTCGACGAGGCCGGCCTGATCACCAGCCAGCGCGCGTTCGTCGACTTCGGCATGCTCGCCCCGGCGGAGGATTGATACGGGGAGCGGTGGCCCACTTGACCCACGGGTCAAGATCGCGGTTACGGTGCGGGCGGACTCGTGAACACCACAGGGGGTGTCCCTCATGACCGCGACGGAACCGTCGACTTCCAATGCTGCAGCTCTGGTGCAGGAGCGGCTCGAACAGCTCCTGGGCGCGGGCGATCCCGCTTCTGCCGACGCGGTGGAGTTCCGGGGTCGGCAGTACGACCTCGGTCTGGCGTGGGTGCACTTCCCTGAAGGTTGGGGCGGACTCGGCCTGGCGCCAAACCTCCAGAAGGACGTCGAGTCGGCGTTGCGCAAGGCGAAGGCACCGGGACCCGAGACCCGACACTTCTTCGGGTTGACCATGGCGGGTCCCACGGTGGTGACCCACGGCGACGACGCGCTCAGGACTCGGCTGCTGCGCCGGATGTTCACCGGCGAGGACTCCTGGTGCCAGCTCTTCAGCGAGCCCGGTGCCGGGTCCGACCTCGCCGGCCTGGCCTGCAAGGCCGTGCGCGACGGTGACGAGTGGGTGATCACCGGTCAGAAGGTGTGGAACACCCTGGCGCACCTGTCCGACCGCGGCATGCTCGTGGCCCGCACCGACCCCGACGCCCCCAAGCACAAGGGCATGACCTACTTCGCACTCGACATGCACGCCGAGGGCGTGGAGGTGCGGCCGCTGCGCCAGATCACCGGAGAGGCCGAGTTCAACGAGGTCTACATGACCGAGGTGCGCGTCCCCGACTCAGACCGGATCGGTGACGTGGGCGAGGGCTGGCGGGTGGCCATGACCACCCTATCGAACGAGCGCACCACCATCGGCGGTGGTGGTGGTGCTCCCGCCAAGGGCTCGGGCTCCATCGCCGAGGCGGTGCGCATCTGGCGGGAGGAGCCCCACGTCGACAAGAACGCGGCCGCCCGTGACCGCCTGGTGCAGCTGTGGATCCGGGCCGAGGCGCTGCGCCTCACCAACGTCCGGGCCAGCCAGAACCGCAAGGTGGGCAACCCCGGCCCGGAGGGATCGATCGCCAAGCTGATGTTCGCCGAGGTCAACAAGGACATCTACGAGCTTTGCGTCGACCTCCTCGGTCCGGCGGCCATGATCGGCGCCGACTACGAGATGCGACGGTCTGAGAACCTCGGGCTGGTGGGTCCGCCCGGATCGAGCCGCAAGATGTTCCTGCGGGCTCGGGCGAACTCGATCGAGGGCGGCACCAGCGAGGTCCAGCGCAACATCTTGGGCGAGCGGGTGCTCGGCCTGCCGGGCGAGCCCCGCACCGACAAGGACGTGGCCTGGAAGGACGTTCCCCGGAGCTGACGGAGCGAAGGGCTAGCCGGCCCCGAGGGCCCGGCCCGCTCTGCCCAGACCGCGCTGGCCGAGCCCGGCCCGCTCCGCGGCCGACCGGCCGCTGCGCCACCCCGCCCCCGACGTGGCGCTGGTGCGCGCCGTGCGGGTGCGGGGGAACGCCTCGTTGAGCGCGTGGTCGACCGCGGCCTTGCGGTCTCGCAGGACGAGGCCGAGCGATCCTCCACCACCGGACTCTGCTTCGGCCTGGGAGCGGGCGGCCTCGCCCGCTTCCCAGAGCCGTTGGCCGATCCGGTTGGCGTAGGCCAAGAGGAAGGCGTGGCGGAAGCGCCGGGGCGTGTCGCCCGGAGGGACGGTGGCCGCGAGCATGGAGCGCGCCGCCTGGACCGAGAGGCTGGCGAACAGCGTCTCCACCTTGGCCAGATCTGATTCGTGGCCGAAGACCTGGCACGGACGCCCGTTCTCGTCCTGGCCGAGGTAGACGCAGCGGCAGCCGTTGGCGTTGGCCACCGCTCCGAGCAGCACCCGCTTGGCCGAGGCATAGGGGGCCTCTACCACCACGCGTACGGAACCGACGGGATCTGGAGCGCCTCCGGAGCGTGCTCGTTCGGCGGCGACCATGGCCTCGGAGATGGCGTGGCGCGCCATGAGGTCCTGGGCCTTGGCGAGCAGGGACTCGGCCTCGTCGGGGAAGTCTGTGGACTCGGCCTTGGCGAGCAGGGCCTGGACCCTGTTGAGCCAGGCGGATGCGGTTGGATGTGGGGGGACGGCGGTGCCGTGGTTCATCGGGTTCGATCCTCGAGTTGGGGGTTTGCCCGGGGAAGTCACCCCATTGTGGCCACCCCCGCTGACAGTGCCGGTCAGCCCCTGACCGTCACCGTCGACGTGGCGGCGTCGGCCACCGCATCCTCACGGAACTCGATGGTGCGCCACTCCTTGCGACCGAACCGCTCGGTGGCGTCGACGAACTCCTCGGCCGTGGCGTCCTCGGAGTTGCCGTACACGAGGAACGCCCTGGCCTCAGGACCGTCATCGGTGAACTCCAGGGCCATCAGGAACGACGAGCCGAAGACGATGGGCGTACCCGTCTCGCCGTCGAGGCGGTAGAGCGAGGAGCCCGCCACCAGCCGTTCGCGCTTCTCGTTCAGCAACGCCGGGTCCTGGATCGTGGGGTTCATACCGGTGTAGCCGACCACGTTGGTGGTGCCGTCGATCCCGCTACCGCCGTGGACAGGCACCCGAACTCCGTTGCGGAGGGCGAACTGCACGTCGCCGAGCAGAACCCCGGGGTCGTATCCGGCGACCTCCAGCACCTGGACGGCCCGAGCCAGGTTGACCTGGACCGGGTCCGGGGCGTCGGCCGGAGCGGGCGCGAGTCCCGACGGCGTGGCGATCGGCCGGTTGGGGTCGAACGGCTCGGCCCAGAGCGTGCCGGTCCCCTTGTCGAACCAGTCGGTGGACGGGAAGGCCAGTAGGAACTCCCTCCACAGCGGAGGCCCGGCCCGGTCGAGGTCGTAGATGCCATCCCAGTCGGCGAGCACGGCGCACGCGGCAGCGATGTCGATCTCGGCTGCGGGGAGACCGGGGGCGGTGGCCGAGGCCTCCCTCTCCGGCACGGCCACCGGGCTGGTGGCGGCCTGGCACCGCTCCACCACCGGGGCGAGCAGTTCGCGGGTGGTGTAGCTGCGGTTGGCCAGGGCGGCGTCGGCCAGTTCGTCCAGGCTGAACAGACCGTCCTCGCCGGAGGCGCCCGTCGCCGTCGTGTCGTCCAGCACCGTGGCGTTCTCCCGGGTGCGGGTCGACCGGACGGTGCCCTGTCGGCCGTGGAACGGCGAGTAGTCGCCGGCGAGCAGGGCGGAGGCGTGGGGCACCCAGAACGAGTCGTTGGCGTTGAACACGTAGTCGGAACGCTCCACCCTGGGCTGCTTGTCTGGAGGCACGAGCCCGGGGTCGCGGGCCCCATCCTCCTCGACCCACTCGAACAGCGGGTCGGAGCCGTCGAGCAGCACGGCTCCGCTGTCGGCCGCGATCTTGGTGATCATGTCGGTGTCGAGGGCCTGCTCGTAGGCGGCGATCGCCTCCGGCGACAGGTTCGGCGTGGCTGAGGTGTCGGCGTACCAGGCTCGCCCGTCGGCCGAAGCGGCCACGGTGTTGAACAACGGGATGCCGTTGGCGCTGGTGTGCACGTCGACGAACTCGTTGAACGACTGGGCCTGGAGCATCCCGAAGTACTGGTCGATGAACTCGTCGTTGTCGATGTTCGCGTCGCGCACCGTGATGGTGGCATCCGTCGACCAACCGAAGCCGGGGAAGTCGATGACCGGTCCGTAGTGCGACGACCACGTGGTGCGGGTCTGGGTGGTGACCTCGCCGTCGGGCCCCAGCACCTCGATCGAGTGCTCGGTGGGGGTCATCTGACGCCATTCCTCGCCGTAGCGGTAGGTGGTGGGCGACCCGGCCTGCAGCGCGAGGCGATAGGCCGTGAACCGGTTGCCGGCCGAGACGGTGTGGGTCCAGGCGAACTCCTCGGTGAAGCCGATGCCCACCCCGGGCAGGCCGCTGAGCTGGACGCCGTAGATGTCGACGGAGCCGGGCACGGTGAGGTGGACCTCCCAGAAGCGCAGCTCGCCGGACCACGGGAAGTGCGGGTTGGCCACCAGCATCCCGCCGCCGCCCTCGGAGCGATCGCTGCCGATCGCCCAGCCGTTGGAGCCGATCTCCTCGGCGTCGGCCAGGTCGAGTCCGTCGGCGAACGCGGCGAGGTCGACGTCGATGGGAACCGTCGACCTGAGGTTGGCGGGTTCGGCCTGGGTGGTGGACGCAGGGTCGGCCGTGGCAACCTCGGGAGGCGCTGCCGAGGGGATGTAGGAGGTGAGCTGGGCGCTGCTGGCCAGGAGGATCACCGCTCGGGCATAGGCGTAGACGTCGGTGGGCTCCAGCGGCTCGAGCCAGTCGGCCCCGCTGCACCACCCCGCTACGCCGTCGGTGCCCACGGCCGTGAGGTGGGCGTTCCAACCGGCCGTGAAGGCCTCGAACAGCTCCTGGGACTCCACCGGAACGGTCTCCCAGTCGGTGACCGCGCGCTCGTGGATCCCGATGGCGCGCCAGGCCACGTCGGAGTCGATGTGCTGGTTCTCCTCGCCGGCGCCGAACCACCGTGCTCGCTCGCCACGGATCTTCACCACCTGGTCGGCCAGGTCGCAGGTTCGGTCCTCTCCGCTCGCGAATCCCTGACCGAACGCGGCGTCGGCGATGGTTGCGCCGGTGATGTGGGGGACGTTGCCGGTGGCCCGCCTGATGGTGGCCTCGTACTGGTCGCCCTGTCCCACCACCTCGCCTTCTGGCTGGGTCGGCTCGGGAGCGGTGGTGGTGGGTGGATCGTCATCGTTCGAACAAGCCGCCACCGTGCCGAAGGCCAGGGCGGCGACCAGGGCGACCCGAACGAAGGGCCGGCCAGCGCGCGTCGAGCGAAGTCGTCGTGTCCGGTGATCGGGCTCGGCGTCCATTGCAGCTACCTCCGGTGAGATCGCCGACGAACGTCCCCCCGGGGTCGTCGCTTCCGGGCGACCCTAATTGCCGCTGTCGCCGCGCCCGGCTCGCAGCGTCGGGTGCCTACCCCCGGCAACGCTGATCGCGAGGGTCCTAGGATCCGGCTGTTCATCGACGATCAGGGGACGACATGTCGGCAGAGACGGGAGCCGTCAGGCTCACCCGGGTACGGCTGGTCATCGCCGTGCTCACCACCTTGGCGTGCACCTCGTGCTACCTGAACCCGCCCACCGATCCCGGTCCTCTGCGGTTCCGCGACGAGGTGTTCAGCGGGGTCACCCTCACCAGCAACATCACCTACGGCACGGCGGTCCGCCAGAACGGCACCACCATGACGTTGCAGGCCGACGTGTACGAACCCACCGACGACGACGCTCCGCTGCGACCCCTGATCATCTGGGTGCACGGTGGCAGCTTCAAGTC
>JAAZBK010000529.1 GCA_012513855.1 Acidimicrobiales bacterium | reverse complement strand
TTTGCGGTTGTGGCTGCCGGTGGTTGCGCGCTTCGACCTGTTGCGTCGCACCTCCATGTGGCTCACTCTTGGGTGAGCGATCCAACAGCGGGGAGGCACCCATGAGTGTCAGGGGCGGGGTACAACGGCTCATGGTGGTGCTGGCGGTGGCGGTGGCGTCACTGACAGCGTGCGAACCTCCGCCACCGCGGGTCGGGCTCGAGGTGACCACCACCGACGGCGGTCCCGACGCCAGCCCGGGCGACGGTGCCTGCGCCGACGCGGACGGGGCGTGCTCGCTCGCAGCGGCCTTCGAGGAGGCGTCTGCTCTCGGGGGCGCGGACCTGAGCGTCCCTGCCGGTGAATACTGGTACTCGGGCACCATCACCGGCGACATCCGCGTCAACCCCGACGTGGCCTCCGACGTCGACGCCCGCCTGCACGTGGTGGTCGAGGGACACCTGTCGCTCAACGGCGTCGACGCCACCTCCAGCTGGATCCACGTCGAGGGGTCGTTGCACGCGGTGCGGTCGAAGATCCAGGGCGACTGGTCCGGCGTCCCGCTCTACGTGGCACCGGGGGCCGGGGTGTTCATCGAGGACTCGATCCTCGCCGGTCACGGAGCCGCGCTCGTGAACGACGGCACCGCGGTGGCTTTCGGATCGACCTTGTACGCCTCCGGCCCGGACGGTGTCGCCCTCGCGGCCGGATCCGATGCTGCCACCCACCTCCGGTCGAGCGTCGTGGCAGGGGCCGCCGGAACCGGTACCTGCACCGGAAGGCCACCCGTCTCGCACGGCTTCACCCACGTCGAGGTCCCCTGTGGCGACCTGGGTGCGGAGGGAGACTCCACCGGTCCTGCGTTGCTGTGGGTGAACGACCAGCCGAACAGCCCGCTCGGCATCACCGTGGCCAGCGATTCACCGCTCGTCGACGCCATCCCGGTGGGCCACCCGGCCTGTCGCGCCACCGACGTCTTCGGGTCGCCTCGGGGTGCCGACGGGGACGGCGACGGGCTGCCGGGCTGCGACGTGGGAGCGCTGGAGCGCCCACCCGCCCAGGCCGGGCCCGGGTCGATCTCCGGTGCTGTCACGCGTGACTCCGACGCCTCGCCGGTCGCGGGGGTGGTAGTGAGCCTCGGCCCGTGGGGCCCGCAGGCCACCACCGGGGTCGACGGCACCTACACGATCTCCGGGGTCGAGCCGGGCCAGCACATCGTCCACTTCGACGGCGTCGCTCCACTCGTCGGCGAGTACTACGGCGACAGCCTCACCTGGGCCGGCGCCCAGCCCGTGGCGGTGGGCGTCGGCGAGCTCGTCGACGGGATCGACGCCGGCCTCGCGCTCGGAGGCTCCATCGAGGGACGGGTGGTCAGGCTCGACGACGGAGCTCCGCTGTCGGACGTCGTGGTGACCGCCGAGCTGGTGGGTTCGACCGCCAGCACCACCGTGCTCTCGGGGCCCGACGGCCGGTACCAGCTCCAGGGCCTGCCCGCCGGCGAGCACAACGTGTTCTTCGAGAAGCCGGGGGTGAGCGGGCGGCGGTTCTACGACAACCCCTACGTCCCGACGGCGGTGCCGGTGACGGCGGGTGAAGTGGTCGTGCTCGGCGACTTCAGCCTGCAGACCGTCGCTCCGCTGAGCGGCAGGGTGACCGCCCAGGGATCAGGGGAGCCGTTGGCCGGCATCCGGGTCGAAGCCTGGCAGTGGGACGGCTTCGAGGCCGATGTCTTCACCGGTGCCGACGGAACCTTCTCGTTCCCGGGCCTGCCCACCTACTCCTACTACGTGGTGTTCCATCCACCGGAGGGCAACCCCCAGAACCTCGTCGCCCAGTACTGGGGCGGGTCGTGGGGTCTGGCCGGCGCCTCCCTGGTCGACCTCGGGTGGGACGGCCGTTCCGACGTCGACGCCTCCATGGCCACCGGTGGGTCGATCTCCGGCCAGGTGACCCGGGCCGACGATTCGTCGCCCGTACCGTTCGCCGACCTGGAGGTCGATCCCGACGTTTGGGGGCCGGCTCGGGTCGCGACCGACGCCGACGGTCGCTACGAGATCCGGGGCGTGCCGGTGGGCGAGCACGTGCTCCGGGTGCAGGCGCTGGACAGGCCCGACCTGGTCACCGCCACGGTGGCGGTGACCGTTGCGGAGGGGATGGAGACGGTGGTCGACGTCGCCATGGATTCGCCAGGCGTCTCGCCAGGCGTCACCCCGGGCGCACCGGCGGAGGACTTGGTGGGAGCGGCCCCGGTTGACTAGAAATGTCATCTCCCCGGGGCGCACCCCAGGGACAGCTCTTTGACAGGTTGATCCCCCAGCGGGTTCGAGACCAGGAGGTGGCCGCGTGGCCGCGACGCAGAAGATCCGAATCCGGCTGAAGGCCTACGACCACGAGGTGATCGACCAGTCCACCAAGAAGATCGTGGAGACCGTGGTCCGCACGGGTGCCGCGGTGCGCGGCCCGATCCCGCTGCCCACCGAGAAGCACCGCTACACGGTGATCCGGTCGCCCCACAAGTACAAGGACTCCCGCGAGCACTTCGAGATGCGCGTCCACAAGCGCCTCCTCGACATCGTGGAGCCCACCCCCAAGACCGTCGACTCCCTCCAGCGCCTCGACCTCCCGGCCGGCGTCGACATCGAGATCAAGATCCAGTAGCACCCGCCCGGGCCCTCGATCCCGGGTGGTTGGGGGCGTGTGATGTCGTTCAGCGACACGATCTGCCCCCAACGTCCGCTTCGATGGTCGATTCCGGGTGGTTGGGGGCGTCTCGTGTCGTTCAGCGACACGATCTGCCCCGAACCCAGGAGCAGGCCGGCGGGATTTGGTCCGCCTCGCAAGCTCCGGTAGAGTTTCCTCCTCGTGCCGCCGGTCTCCCGACCTGGTGGCTGGTCTAGGGCTTCGGCCCGCAACCGACGTCCGTGACGGCCCGGTCCGCCGGGAACCCCACGGCACAACCGAACTGGCGCTCCGCCGGGAGAGATCCCGTGCGGAGCGTCCGCGTGAACGGCCCCCGTTCCTCCGCGACAGGAAGACGCACATGGCAACCAAGGCAATAGTCGGCCAGAAGGTCGGCATGACACAGGTCTGGGACGACCAGAACCGGATGGTTCCGGTCACGGTCGTCCAGGTCGAGCCCCTCCGGGTGGTGCAGATACGCACCCCCGAGAAGGACGGCTACAGCGCATTGCAGGTCACCTTCGGGAACAAGAAGGCCTCCAAGCTCACCAAGCCGGTGGCCGGCCAGTACGAGAAGGCCGGGGTCGATCCCGGCGTCCGGCTGGTCGAGCTCCGCCTGGACGACGTCTCGGGTTACGAGGTCGGCCAGGAGATCACCGTGGCCGAGCTGGTCGACGGCGACCTCATCGACGTCACCGCCGTCTCCAAGGGCAAGGGCTTCGCCGGCGTGATGAAGCGTCACGGCTTCGCCGGCCAGCGGGCCAGCCACGGCGCCCACCGTGTGCACCGCGCTCCCGGGGCCATCGGCCAGTGCGCCACCCCGGCCCGGGTCTTCAAGGGCCAGCGCATGGCCGGCCGCATGGGTGGCGACAAGGTCACCACCCAGAACCTCACGGTCGTCTCGTCCGATGCCGAGCGCAATCTGCTGCTCGTCAAGGGAGCCGTGCCCGGCCCCAAGGGCGGCTTGGTCCTCATCCGCAACGCTGTGAAGGGCGGCAAGTGATGGTCAGCGTCCTCAAGGCCGATCTCGATCCTGCTGTGTTCGGGCTCGAGCCCAACGTCCCGGTGATGGCCCAGGTGGTCACCGCCCAGCTGGCGGCCCGCCGGGCCGGCACGCAGTCCACCAAGACCCGTGCCGAGGTCCGCGGCGGCGGCGCCAAGCCGTGGCGCCAGAAGGGAACCGGTCGGGCCCGCGCGGGCTCCAGCCGCTCGCCCATCTGGACCGGTGGTGGCGTGGCCCTCGGGCCCAAGCCCCGCAAGTACGCCCAGCGCACCCCCAAGAAGATGGTGAAGCTGGCCCTCCGCTCCGCCCTCTCCGACCGCGCCGCCGACGGCAAGGTCGTTGTGGTCGACTCCTGGGACTTCGGCGACACGCCCAAGACCAAGGAGGCCAAGGCGGTCCTGGCCACCCTCGGAACCGAGGGTCGCGTCCTGGTGGTGCTGGGCCGCGACGACGCCGTCGCCGCCCGCTCGTTCCGCAACCTCGGTGAGGTGCAGCTGATCGAGGCCGGCGAGCTGAACGCCTACGACGTGCTCATCAACGACTACGTGGTCTTCAGCCAGGCCACGCTGCCCACGTCGGCTCCGGCCGCCACCGAGGAGGAGGCCAAGTGAAGGATCCTCGAGACATCATCATCCGCCCGGTCGTGTCGGAGAAGAGCTACCAGCTCATCGAGGAGAACGTCTACACGTTCATCGTCCGCCCCGACGCCGCCAAGCCCGAGATCCGCAACGCCATCGAGGAGATCTTCGACGTGAAGGTCACCAAGGTGAACACGCTGAACCGCAAGGGCAAGACCACCCGAAACCGTCGCACCGGCAAGACCGGTAGCCGCCCCGATCGCAAGCGCGCGATCGTCACGCTGGCCGAAGGCGACTCGATCGACATCTTCAAGGACTGACGGCGATGGCACTTCGCAAGCGCAAGCCCACCAGCCCCGGCCGTCGGTTCCAGACCGTCTCCGACTTCGCCGAGATCACCAGCACCACCCCCGAGAAGTCGCTGCTCGCCCCCAAGAGCAACACCGGTGGGCGCAACTCCTACGGGCGCAAGACCGCCCGGCACAAGGGCGGCGGCCACAAGCAGCAGTACCGGGTGATCGACTTCCGTCGCAACAAGGACGGCGTGCCGGCCAAGGTCGCCACCATCGAGTACGACCCCAACCGCAACTGCCGGATCGCCCTCCTGCACTACCTGGATGGCGAGAAGAGCTACATCCTCGCCCCCCGCAACGTGAAGGTGGGCGACATGCTGCAGAACGGCCAGGGATCGGAGATCCGTCCCGGCAACGCTCTGCCCATGCGCTACATCCCGGTGGGCACCACCGTCCACAACGTGGAGCTCAAGCCCGGTGGCGGGGGTCGCATGGCCCGCTCCGCCGGAGCGAGCGTCCAGCTCGTGGCCAAGGAGGGCGGCTACGCCACCCTGCGCCTCCCGAGCACCGAGATGCGTCGCGTGCCGATCGACTGCCGGGCCACCGTCGGTGAGGTCGGCAACGCCGAGGCCGAGCTGATCAAGATCGGCAAGGCCGGCCGCAACCGCTGGAAGGGCGTCCGCCCCCAGACCCGTGGTGTGGCAATGAACCCGGTCGACCACCCCCACG
>JAAZBK010000528.1 GCA_012513855.1 Acidimicrobiales bacterium | reverse complement strand
TCTCGCTCACGAGGTTGAGGGCCGCCACCACCACCAGAACACCGGTGCGCGTCGAGGGCGCGCAGGTGAGGACGACGCCGATCCCGAGCACAGCTCCCACCACGTTCGCGCCGGCGTCGCCGAGCATCAGATCCTCCCTGAGGTCGGCGCGCAGGAGGCCCGCCGTGGCACCGAGCACCGCCACCACCCCGGTCAGCAGAGCGCTCTCCGCCGAGCCCGCGGCCACCAGCAGCGCGGCCCCTGCGACGAGGCCGACCTTCGACGTCCGACCGGGCGCCCGGTCGAAGAGGTTCCCGAGGTTGGCGCAGAGAGCGATGACGAGAGCGTCGACGACCAGGCGCACGACGTCTCCTTCTCCGGAGGTGGACGCCACGACCATGGCGAGGAGACCGCCACCGAGCAACTTGATCCCGCCGGTGGTGAGCCGTCCGCTGGCCATGGCCCGAAGGTGTCCTCGGAAGCCGCGATCGTCTCCTGCCGCGGCGAGGTCGTCGAGGAGACCGAACAGCGAGAACCCGATGACCAGCGCCATCGTGCTCAGCCGGGCTCCGCGGTCGACCGGAACCTCGTCGAACAGGCGATCCCAGACGCTGAGGCCGGCCTCGACGCAGATCGCCGACACCGCCAGCAGCACCCCCACACCGACCGGCACGTCGATCCCCCGATAGTTCCGTCGGGCGAACAGGGGCTGTGAGAACACGTGCGCGGCCGCGTGCCAGGAAGCGGTCGACACGACGAACCCGACGATGAAGACGACGGCGAGCCTCATGGCCCGGAGACCGCCGACATGTCGGTCCGAGCATCGTCGGGAACGTCGGTGGCGGCTGGAGCCAGGAGCACCGGGTCTTCGACGGGGCCGTGCACGGCGATGAGGAGCACGAGCGGCGCGAGGTACACGAGGACGATCCCCGCGATCAGGGGACCGGAATCGTTGGTGGCCCAGCCCAGGACGGCGACCACCACGAGCCCGACCACGCCGGCGGACTCGGCTCGCCTACGAGCGAGCAGACGCTTCCAGCGATCACCGAACGCCAGGATCGCCACCACGAACCCACCCAGGCCCACGATCAGCCAGGACCATCGGGAGTTCGTCAGCAGGTGCACGTTGACGTCCCACTTCCGGCCGATGGTGGTCGCGAAGCCGCCATCGCCCAGGAAGAACCGCCCGATGTGGGTGCGCTCGTCGGCGGGACGGGAGCTCTCCCACCCGATGGAGAGGCCGAGCACCACGAGCGAAGCCAGGATGATGCCGCCGGCCATCTTCCACGTGACCCGCCGGCCCGCCAGCAGCAGCAACATGACGCCCAGGGCGGGGACGAGGCTCAGGACGCCACCGACGTCGGCTCCGAGCCAGGGGGCTCCGTCGGCTACCACCGCGACCACACCGATGCCTGCGGCCACCCACCAGGCGTCGCGCGGCCTGTCGGATCGGGCGACGACGAGCGCACAGGTGAGAAGGACCGACCCCGCCAGGATCCCGAACGCGAGGTTGCCCAGACCTATGAACCGGGCCGCCACGGATGGCGTGTACCCGAGGTAGCTGGACACCTGGAGGTGGGCTCCCGTCGCCACGTCGAGGACCGTGACCGATGCCGTGATGACAGCCACCAAGAGGAGGGCGTCGAGCGGTCTCCGGCTCACGCGCAGCGCCAACCAGGCGATGGCCGCCGACAGCACCCACACCACCAGGTGGCTGCCCCAACCCCAGCTGTACGACGCGGGGACCAGGCGGGCGAGGAAGCCCGAGATGGGCCACGTCGCCGTGGTCAGGGCAACCACGCCCATCACCCTTTCGATGGTCGGGGTGGTCCTCCGGCGCAGCAACACGAAGGCGGCGACTGCGTAGAACCCGATGGTGAACGTGATGAACGTGCGGTGGAGGTCGCCGTAGACGTCGTCGCGACCGCTGATCACGTCCTCCTGGCGCTGGAGCGATTCCAGCGAGGGCCTGTCGGCTGTGAACCCGACGGGCCTCCCGATCATCGAGTCGGGCGCTCGCAAGCCCAGTGACTGCAGGATCGTGGGGGCCAGGTCGGTGATGGTCACCAGGTCAGGACGTCGGGTAGATGCGGAGGTGATGCCTCCGCCGCTCACGCCCCGACCGTTCAGCACGATGGGCACGAGCTTGCCGCCGGGCCCCGGGGTGACGCCCGTGACGATGAGCAGGGTGTCGTCGGAGAGGGAGTCCCTGATGCTTCCGATGATGGCGTCGGTGCGGGTCAGCGCATCGAGGCGGGCGGCTTCGCGGAGGTCGTCCACCAGGTGCGATCGGTAGGCCAGGTACCGGTCCATCTCGCCGGGGTCCACCACCGTCAACTCGGCGCCCATCACGGCTTCGGCGACCGCCGCGGCGAAAGCTTCTGGATCGGCCTCGATGCCGAACGGGCTGGACGGGGCCGTCCGGAGGAGCTCGGTGCCGACCGCTCCCAGGTCGATGCTCCCCTGCCGGTCGACCACTGCGAGCGCGGCGGGTGCGGACAGGTCCTGTTCTCCGTCCTCGGTGAGCCTGTTGGAGTTGGCCACCACGGCTGTCTTCATGCCGGCCTCGCCGAGGACGGTCCCGAGCGCACCGGGAAGCGAGTCGACGCCGGTGCCGGCGTTGTCGATCACCGAGGCGATGGCGGGTAGGAGCACGTTCCCGTCGCCCACGGCGCCGGCCCGGCGTGAGACGACCACCGACGCCGGGTCGCCCTCCACCAGCTCGTCGGGTCCGACCGCCAGCGACGCCTGGGAGCCGGCCCGCACCCGATCTCCTGCACCGATGGACGCGTAGACCGACACCTGGTTGACCGCCCCACGGGTGCGTGGGGTGGCCCAGCCCAGTGCACCACGGCCAGCCATCTCGGCGAGGTTGGGCATGGCTCCACCAGAGAGGTCGGCGAGCGCCAGATCTGGTATCCCCACCAGCACCACGCGGCTGGCGCCTGGAACCAGCGCCACGCTGTCGGGTCGAGCTGCTGACGCGGTGAAGTAGGAGCCGACGACGAACGCCAGCACCAACAGTGCGACGCCGGTTCGCCTCGTCCTGGGCGACAGCAGCCGCGGCCAGAGCGACCTCGCGATGTCGAGACCCTGCGCTCCTCTGTGGCTGAAACCGCTGACGGAGCGACCCGTGTGCCGATGCTCCATCGGTACGTCGACCTCGAGCACGCGCGCTCCCGATCGAACCGAGTCGATCGTCATCGCCACCTCGAGCCCGAACCGGTTCGATGACTCCAGACCCCGCAGGAGCTCCGCTCGGACCGCGCGCTGGCCCGAGAGAGGCGCCCGCGTGTCGAGTCCGCAGGCCCGTCGCACGCCCCAGCGGCTGAACCGGCGGACGTTTCCGAACCCGCCCTTGGATCCGGGCGACGGCAGCACCCCGATCACCAGGTCGGCACGGTCCTCCAACAGCGGAGCCAGGAGCGTGCCGGCCTCGGTGGCGTACTCACCGACATCGGCATCTATCAGGAGGTACGCCTCGGCATCAGGTGTGGCCGCGACCGCAGCTGCCACCGCTCCGCCCTTGCCCAGGTTCTCCGGGAGCTTCAGCACCTCGGCGCCGGCTTTCAGCGCCTCCTCGGCCGTGTCGTCGCTGGAGCCGTCGTCGACCACCAGCACCCGCTCGAGACCGTCCAACCCGAGCAGACCCCGGACGGTGGCCCCCACCGAGTCGGCCCGGTCCTTGGCTGGGACGATGGCCACGACCGCGCCCACGGGAAGCGCAGATTCCTCGGTGACGTCGGCAGACATGGCGGTCGTGACGCTACCGGGCGGTACCGCGTCGTCGGGGGACAGCAGACCATCCTGAGACCCGGACGCGCCTGGTGTCTGCTGCGTGCGCGCCTGGGCGAGGAGGAGGATGTAGGGGCCCAGGAACACCGACGCCAGGGCCAGCACCACCACGCCGGAGTCGTTGAGGATCCAGCCGACGAAGCCCATGGCGAGCGTGGACGTGACGCCGGTGCGCTCGGGGCTCTGCAGCGGTAGCACCCGCCGGAAGAAGCGGCCGCTGGCGACGGCCACGAAGCCGGCCCCGGCGATGATCGGCACCGCCCACGCCAGGGGCGAGCTGCGCAGGACGGCGGTGTTGGCGTCCCACTTGCGGCGGAAGGTGTCCTGCACGGTGGTGCCGTCGGCCGACTCGAGGAAGAACCTTCCGATGTGGGTCCGCTGGCCCGGGTCCCGGAGCGACTCGACTCCCACCGCGATCCCGAGCACCACGGCCGCCGCCAGGACGGCGAGCCCGATGGTGTGCCACCGGACGCGCCGTCCGGACAACGCCCAGAACATGAGGCACAGGACCGGGACCAGCGTGAGGATGCCACCCACGTCGGTGCCCATCCAGGGCGCGCCATCGGCCACCACGACCACCACCGCCACCGCTCCCCCGCACCACAGCGCGAGGTTCCGATCCTTCGACCGGGCGACCAGCGCGGTGCACACGGCCACCGTCGCACCACCGAGGAGCGCGAACGCGGCGT
>JAAZBK010000107.1 GCA_012513855.1 Acidimicrobiales bacterium | reverse complement strand
TGATCACTCGATAAAGGACAACTATGGCACAGGCTGCGCGGCGCGTTCAGGCTCACCGCTGAACTGTGCTGGTGACCAGCGCTCAGGGCCACATCACCGGGTCGCCGCTCAACGGCACCCGGACCACGGCCCGGTCGATCGTGATCAGGAGCCCCCGGGAATCCGCTCTGTGGATCGTCACCGAGGGGGTGCCGGTGTCCTCGGGGAGCTGGACGACAGAGGGCTCGCCCAGGACCCCGGAGGCGAGCTCGATCGAGCGGAACGTGACGGTGCGAGCCTCGCCGGAGAAGGTGGCCACCATGAGGCGTCCATCGGCGTCGAACACCACCGAGCGATCGTCGGAGTGGAGCGCTTCACTCGACCTCGACCCCACAGGCAGCAGTTCACCACCACCTGGCAAGGGGAAGCTCCACCGGAGCTGCCCGGTGGCCGCCTCGTAGCCCGCCAGCCCGGCCTCGGCTGAGCCCCGGTTCACCCGGGTAGCGCTCACCAGCAGGTCACCGCTTCGGAAGAGCGGTTCGGCTTCGGAGTCGGGCGGAGGCGCCATCAGAAGGTTGGAGCCTGTGGCCAGATCGACCGACACGATGCCGTCGTCGGAGGAGACGTAGAGGTGATCGGAGCTGAGGATGCCGAGGTCGCGGAGGCTCCAGATGTCGACCGGAGCGGACCAGACCTGCTGCCCGTTCGCTCCGTTCCACCGCACGAGGCAGGTACCGCCCATCGAGATGGTTGCGATCAGATCGGTGGACCCTTCGATCGCGTAGATCGAGTCGGTGAAGCTGAGCTGCTTCTCCCTGGTGCCGTCCTGGCAGGTCGGCGCATACGACGACACCACCGCGCCGGTCACCGGGTCGAGGACCACCACCTGCTTGCGACCTGGACCATCGGGGACGTCGTCGATCACCGCCACGCCCGCTTCGTTCAGGTGGAGAGGTGACCCGTCGGACACCAACCTGTGTCCCCACAGGGGTTGAGCCGATCCGGGCCCGTACGCGAAGACCTGTCCGTCGGCTGTCGACACCACCACTCCGTCGCCGAGCGGTTGGAAGCACGAATCGCACGCCACGTGGACGACGTCGCTCAGAGGCGCCTTCCACGACACCACCCCCGTCTCCGCCACCAGCGCCCAGAGCTCGTCGCCGACCGCCGCGAACAGCGTGGGCCCGGACACGAGCATGCGGGCGTCGTACACGTCCTTCGGAAAGGGCTCGCTCGCCCAGCCCCCGTCAGGCCCACCGCCGGCGGCGAGCGCGACACGAGCGATGAACCGGTCGCCCTTCTGGCCGTCGTAGGCGACCGTGACCACCTCGGTGCCGCCGCCATCGGTGACGGGCAGCTCGATCACCTCGTAGCCCGCCGGGTTGAACGACGACCGATCGGTGCCGGTCGCCCCGACGTCGTCGAATGCCTCCTTGACCGCCGTCGTGGACGTGAGGACGCCCGCCAGCACCACGATGATGGGCACGACCACCGCCAAGATGGCTACCGCCACGATGCAGCCGACGCGCCGCCCTGCGCTGCTCGACGACGCGCCGCCCCCTCCGTCGCCCGGCTTCCACGAGATGAAGACCGTCTCGCCAGATGCTTCCGTCGAAGCACCGGGCGCCGCCGCCGGCTCCTCGGCCGGCACCCGCTCGGTGCGCCCACACGACAGGCAGGACACGTTTCCATCGCCATCAGGCAGCGGGAGGAGCGACCCGCAGCTCTTGCACACCGACCCGCCGGCCATGCGTCAGTACCCTCCGCCCAGCTTCCGGTGGTCCCATGACACGGTGCGCTCGGGCCTCACCCGCACGCCCACCCGCTTGTTCGCCATGAGCTCGGCCGCGGCCTCGACCTCCTCGGGCTTCAGGTCGTGGTAGCGACGGAGCACGCTCCGGGCTACCTCCAGGACGTCGGAGTGGTCCTCGATGATCTCGGCAGAGCCGACGATCTCGACGCCGCGCAGCTCTTCGTACTGCTCGCCGTCCTCGACCAGGACGGTGATGCGAGGGTCACGTCGGAGGTTCTGGACCTTCTGCGACTTGGCGAAGGTCTCGAAGACGATGTCGTCGTCGACGAACCCGTACCACATGGCTACGAGGTGGATCGTTCCGTCGTGGTTGAAGGTGGCCACGTTGAGCGTGTGTCGACCCTGGAGGAACTCTGCGATCTCCTCGTCGGTCATACGTATCTGATCACGGCGACTCATGCCGGAACCGTACGCCCTCACGGTGTCCGGCGACGTCACCGCCCTCGGCGCCGGTCACCCTCGGCCCTCTTGCCTCGGGGCTATCGCCGGAGCTCGGCCACGTCGGGCATGTCGCCGCGACGCGCCCCGTCAGCCCACACCTCGGGGCCCGCCTCGCCGACCACCCGGTCGACCAGTTCGCTCGCCAGGCGATCGACCGTGCGTGAACCGTCGGTGCGATCGCTGACGCTGGGCCACGCGGCCGGAGCGACCACGCGGCCCGTGCCCGCCACCAGCCACACGGGAACGCCAGACGTGTGCGCGACGGCGGCCACCGGCCAACTGCCGGGGGCCGTCAGCGCGGCGTCGGGCCCCACCGCCACGGCGTCGAGGACGACCAGATCGACCGCTGCGACCGCCGGGCCGAGGCGAGCCACGTCGACGGTGTCGGCGCCGACGTCGACCGCGTCCAGGCGTCGGACGAACCCGTAGGCGTCGCCCTCCACGTC
>JAAZBK010000106.1 GCA_012513855.1 Acidimicrobiales bacterium | reverse complement strand
GTCGCCGTGGAACTTGAAGCGGTCGGGGTCGCTCATGAGCGACCCGGTCTGCACGCACAGAAGGGCGTCGTGGGCCACCGCGTCCTGGCGATGGGTGTAGTGGCTGTCGTTGGTGGCGAGCAGCGGGGCGCCGATCCGCTTGGCGATGTCGAACAGCATCGGGTTGGTGCGGTGCTGCTCGGGGATGCCGTGGTCCTGGATCTCCACGAACAGGTTGTCTCGCCCGAAGATGTCCTGGAGGCGGCCGGCCGACTTGAGGGCGGCTTCCTCGTCGCCCCGCATCAGGTGCTGGAGGACGTGGCCGCCGAGGCAGCCGGTGGTGGCGATGATGCCCTCGCTGTGCTGGTCGAGAAGGTCCCAGTCGACGCGGGGCTTGTAGTAGTAGCCCTCCATGAACGCCCGGCTCGAGAGCTGGATCAGGTTCTTGTAGCCGGTGGCGTTCTCGGCCAGCGCGGTGAGGTGGTAGTAGAGCTTCTTGCCGCCCTCGGCATCGCCGCCGGAGTCGTCGATCTTGCCCCGGCGACTCGGACGCTCGAGCCGGGAGTCGTAGGCCATGTAGAGCTCGCTGCCCAGGATGGGCTTGACGCCGTGGTTCCGGCACGCCTTGTAGAAGGGCAGGATCCCGTACATGTTGCCGTGGTCGGTGATGCCGATGGCGGGCTGGCCGTCGGCCGCGGCGGCCGCGACCACGTCGTCGACCCGGGCGGCTCCATCGAGCATCGAGTACTCGGTGTGCACGTGGAGGTGGGTGAACGAATCGCCCACGAGACTTCCTTCCGAACGAACCAGCGGGGCTTCCACAACTCGTCCACAGGGGTTATCCCCGATCTGTGGACGAATCACACGGCTGTGGTTTCGAACCTACCACCGCCGCGACGCCGGCACCTCTCCGCTGGTGAGAGGCAGGCGGCCGGTCAGAGGTAGGTGCCGGAGCGGACGTCGCCATCGGACGGTGCGCCGGGACGAGCCTGGCCGGGCTGGCCACCGGGACCGCCCGGTCCGGCCATGCCCGGGAGCTGACGGCGCATGTCCTCCAGCTGGTTGCGGGCCGCCATCTGCTGGGCGAACAGCGTGGCCTGGATGCCGTGGAACAGGCCCTCCAGCCAGCCCACCAGCTGGGCCTGGACCACGCGCAGCTCGGCATCGCTCGGGGTGTCGGCCTCGCCGAAGGGGATGGCCACCCGCTCAAGCTCCTCGCGGAGGTCGGGCGACAGGGCCGATCCCAGCTCCTGGACAGACGTGTCGTAGATCTCGCGGAGCCGCTCTCGGGCCGGGTCGTCGAGCTCGGCGCTGCGCACCTCTTCGAGGAGCTGCTTGATCATCGACCCGATGCGCATGACCTTGGCCGGTTCCTCGACCGCCTCGCGCCGGTCGACCTCCGCCGATCCCCCTTCGGCAGGCGCCTCGGTGGGATCGACGAGCTCGCCGCGGGCGATCTCTCCCCCGGACCGGTCGGCGCCGGCGGCTGCGGGGTTGCTTCCGGGATCGGACATTCAGGGTTCTCCTACCAACAGGGGGACGTACATCTCTGCTCCGGTGAGCGACCCGTGGCGACCCACCAGCTCGTAGGGCCCGGTGTCGGCGTCGTCGATGTAGGACACCGGCTCACGGGCCACCAGCGCGACGTCGCCGAAGCGCTGGCGGGAGGCGTCGGTGACCGAGGGCCCCCACCACCCCTCGTCGATGGTCTGGTCGCGGGTCCGCACCCATCCGGTGTCGCCGTGGCACGCCTCGACCGCCTCACGCAGCGCCTCGGCCCGGCCCGGCCGGGCGTGGAGCCAGCGGAACCGGCCCTCGCCGGACTGGAAGGAGACGTGCGACACGACGTCGGACGCGAGCGGGATCGTGTTGTGGCCCACGTCGACCTGGCCGTGGTCTGCTGTGATCACCAGCGCGGCGTCGCGTGGCAACAGGCCCAGGACGTCGGCCACCAGCCGGTCGACGTAGCCGAGCTCGGCGTCGTAGTGGTCGGCGAGGCCGTACTCGTGGGAGACCTTGTCGATCCCGTCGTAGTAGGCGTAGATGAACGGCTCGCCCGCGGCGAGAGCGTCGCGCAGCTCGACGAGCATGGTGGACGAGACGCGGTAGCCACGGTGGCGGACGTCGGCCAGGTGGGCGCCGCTGAAGCCCGTAGTGGCGAACTCGGCCTTGGTGACGATGCACGGCCGCTGGTTCAGGAACGCGGCGTGGGGCTGGAACCGGCGAGGGTCGATGCGCTTGCGGGCGTCTCCCGACGGGGTGGTCCAGCGCAGGACGTTGAGCACCTCGTGGTCGACCGCCACCCTGTAGCCCACCACGCCGTGCTCGCCGGGGGTGAGGCCGGTGGCGATGGAGGTGAGCGCGGTGGCGGTGGTGGACGGCGAGATGCTCGTGATGGGTCCGCCGGTGAGAGCGGCCAGCGTCGGCGCCAGCGCGAGCCGGTCCTGGAGCTGTTCCCAGCCGAGGCCGTCGAGCACCAGCAGCACGACCTGGTTGGCCTCGAGGGCTGCGGCGGGCATCCACGGACCCGGTTCGTGGGCGCCGTCGAGCAGCGCCGGCACGATGTTGGAGATGCATCCCCCGGCGTAATCGGGGAGAACTGGCTTGTCCACGGCGGTCCTTTCGCCCGATCGTTAGAAGCTACCGCCACCGCGGTCGCGCCACCACGACCGGTGCCCGCCAGGCGGGAATCGACCGTGAACGGGCTGGTCGGGGAGCCCCGATCAGGCGTCGGTCCGTAGACTGCGAGCCGTGAAGGTCTCGACCAGAGGTGACTACGCGTGCCGGGCCCTGCTCTCGCTCGTGCTCCACGACGACGGAAAGCCGACCTCGGTACGAGACATCGCCGACCGCACGTCGCTCCCCCAGCCCTACCTCGAGCAGATCCTCCTGGCCCTGAAGGGCGCCGGGCTGGTCCGCTCCAAGCGCGGGGTGGGCGGCGGCTACATCCTGGCCCGACCCCCCGAGGAGATCACGCTCGCCGCCATCGTGAGCGCGGTCGACGGGCCGATCGTGGTCGGCGACTTCGGCGAGCCCCACCAGAACGGGGCGTGCGACCACGAGGGCCAGTGCGTGCTCCTCGCCGTGTGGGCCGACGTGGGAGAGCACATGCGCGAGCTGCTCGAGGCCCGCACCCTGGCCGACATCGCCGACATCACCCGGGGCGAGGCACCCTGGCCCGAGCCGGTCACCTGACCGCCGGTGCCCTCACCCGAGCACCGTCCCACCCAGAGGCTCAGCCGAGCGAGCGCAGCACCGCTTCCAGGTCGGACGGGAGCGGTGAGTCGAACGAAACCCGCTCGCCGCTCACCGGGTGGTCGAACGCCAGATGCTCGGCGTGGAGGAAGGGCCGAGGCAGGGGAAGCGACTGCCGGGAACCCTGGTAGCGGTCGTCGCCCACCACGCTGTGGCCGATGGCGGCCATGTGCACCCGGATCTGGTGGGTGCGACCCGTCTCGAGGCGACAGGTGACCACCGAGACCTCGACCGGGTCGGTGAAGCGCTCCACGACCTCGTAGCGGGTCCGGGCCTCCTTGCCGTCGGCCACCACGGCCATCTTGGTGGGGTGCTTGGGAGACCGACCGATCGGTGCGTCGACCAGACCCCGGGCCGACTCGGGGTGTCCCCAGACCAGCGCTCGATACCGGCGCTCGACCGACCGGGCCGCCAACTGGCCGACCAGGGAGAGATAGGCCTCCTCGGTGCGGGCCACCATCAGCAGCCCGGATGTCCCCCGATCGAGCCGGTGCACCACTCCCGGGCGGACGACGTCGCCCACCCCGGCGATGTCGGGGTAGGCGGCCAGCAGACCCGAGACCATCGTGCCGTGCTCGTGGCCGGCCCCCGGGTGGACCACCAGGTCGGCCGGCTTATCGACCACGATCACCGAGTCGTCGGCGTAGACGACGGGGACCTCCACCTCCGGCTCGGCCCGCGGGCCCTCCGCGGCCGCCGGCTCGGGGGCGTCGATCACCACGACGGCGCCGGCTTCGAGCCGGTCGGCGCCCCGGGTCGCCACCCGCCCGTCGACCTGGACCGCCCCGGCCGCCACCAGTTCGGTGGCCTCCGACCGGGACAGGCCGGTGAGCATCGCCACCACCCTGTCGACCCGCTGGCCGCTCAGCGCAGCCGGCACCTCTTCGGACACGGTCGCCACGTCAGGGCGCTCGCAGGCTGACGATCACCAGCAGGATCGCGCCGACCACGACCCCCGCGTCGGCGATGTTGAACACCGGCCACCACTGGAGGTCGATGAAGTCGATGACCGCCCCGTGCATGAAGCCGTCGTCGCCGCGGAACGCACGGTCGACGAGGTTGCCGATGGCACCACCGGCGATGAGGCCCGCCGCCACCGCGCCCCACTTGGATCGGCTGGTCTCGCCCAGGGCCAGGAAGACGACCACCGCGAGGGCGATGACGCCGACCCAGGGGCCGATGCCGGATTCGCTGCCGATGCTGAAGGAGGCACCGGTGTTGTAGGTGAGGTTGAACCGGAGGGAACCGACGACGTCGACGATCCGCCCGCCCGACAACCGGTTGAGCGCCCAGTGCTTGGTGAGTTGGTCGAGGACCAGGACCACCGTGCCGATGCCGATCACCAGATCGAGTCGTCGGCGGCGCTCCGGACCGGTCTCCTGCAGGTCTTCTTCCTGGGTCACCTGTGACCCAACCCCCCGACCTTGTACTCGACGCGCTGACGAGCCCACGGAATGGCCTCCAGCCGTTCCTTCGGAATCGGCAGCCCCGACGTCTCGCAGATGCCGTAGGTGCCGAGGTCGAACTTGGCCAGGGCGTGGTCGATCTCCTCGACGGCTTCGCGGGCCTGGGCCGACAGGGTGAGGTCGCGCTCCCGCTCGATGCTGATGGTGTCGCCCTCGCCCGACTCCTCGTCGAACTGGACGTCGCCGGACTCGAAGTCGGCCACGAGCGACTCGGCCTCGGCCTGGAGCATCTCGGCCTGGCGCAGGTAGGTGGCCCGCTCCTCCAGCAACAGAGCGTGCTGGCTCTTGAGGAAGGCGGCGCTGAACGGCGACCGGGGCGACCCGGCCTTCTTCGCTGTCTTCTTCGCCACCTTCTTCGCTGTCGCGTTCTTCTTCGCGGGCACCGCCTTCTTCACGGCCGCGGTCTTCTTGGCCGAGGCCGTCTTCTTGGCCGAGATCGTCTTCTTGGCCGAGATCGTCTTCTTGGCGGAGACCGTCTTCCTGGCCGGCGCAGCCTTCCTGGCCGGCGTGGACTTCTTGGCCGCCGCGGCCTTGCTGGACGCTGCTGGCTGCT
The DNA here is from genome assembly GCA_012513855.1 of Acidimicrobiales bacterium. Lineage (GTDB taxonomy): Bacteria > Actinomycetota > Acidimicrobiia > Acidimicrobiales > Iamiaceae > Aquihabitans. The sequence goes on along the minus strand of JAAZBK010000106.1, from coordinate 24,461 downwards.
TCTTGGCTGCTGCCTTGCTCACCGACCCCCCTTGGGTAGCCATGGACGTCCTCTTCGGGCACAAAGGGTGCCGGACCCTACGGCGAGGGCGCGGGACCGTCAACCGATGTCGAGGGGCTGCACCTGAGGCGGGAACCGCCGCGTCAGCGCCGCTTTCCGAACCGCCAGCCACGGCGTTCGTCGTCGAGGAAGCTCGGCTGGGCTTCGCCCATGCTGGTGTCGCGCGGTCCGAGCGGCTCCTCGTCGGCCATCGCCTTGCGGAGCTCGGCCAGGAACGCGTCGTCGCCGTCGGTGGGCGGACCGCTCGAGGGGCCTGCGGGAGCGACCCCTTCGGAGCGAGAGGACGCCACCGCGATCGGGTCGTCGACACCGAGGGAGATCTCGATGGCGGGAACGGGGGCCGTGGGCGGTCCCACGTCGAGCGAAGCCTCCGGATCGTCGGCCTCGGCCGGGGAGCCGGCGCTCTCGGTGCCGGAGGACGAGGGAGGCTCGACCACCGCCGGTTCGGGGCTGGTCGCGCCGGCCGGCGCCGATCCGGTGGGACCCGAGTCGCCAGCCGCAGGGGATGGCGTGGCGGCCGGAGCGGGAGCAGCAGGAGCGGCAGAGGCAGACTCGGACGAATCGTCGCCCAGCCCCGGGAGCTGGACGTCGCGAACCGCCGGCGCCGGCGCCACCCGGAACGCGGCGGGATCCTCGAGCAGCCGCTGGAGCTCGGCGACCGTGGACCGGAGCTGGAGCCGCTGCTCCTCGACGTGGCCCTCCAGGGTGCTCACGTCGGCTCGCAGGCCGTCGCGGACGCCTTCCATGGCGTGGATCTCATCGGCGAGGCGACCCCGAGCCTCGGAGCGCTCCCGGTCGGCCTCGGTCTGGGCGGCCGCCTTGATCTGCTCGGCTTCCTCCTTGGCCTCGGCCACCGCCGCGTCGGCGGTGCGCTGGGCGAGGAGGAGCGTGCGGGCGGCCTCTTCGGCGGCGGCGGTGTCGTCGACCTCGGCTGCCTTCGGCGCGGCGGCTTCCAGTTCGGCCACGCGTATCTGGACCCGCTTCTCCACCTCCGATGCGATCTCCGCCTGGATCTCCTCGTCGGAGCGACCAGAGGGCGCCTCGGCCGGCGCGGGCGCAGCGGCCCCGCCCTTGTCTGCATCGGCCAGCGCCTGGGTGAGTCGGGCCTCGACCTTGGTGGCCATGGCCACCGCGCGGTCGAGGAAGTCATCGACCTCGTCCTGGTCGTAGCCCTTCCGCGTGGTGGTGAACTTGGCCTGTTCCAGCAGTCGCTTGAGGGTTAGCTCCATGCTCCGAGCCTACCCACCCGCGGAATCAGGACTCGTACCCTCGCTCCTCGAGGCGCCGACGCTCGTCGGCCGACACGTCCACGTTGCTCGGGGTCAGCAGGTACACCTGGTTGACCAGCCGCTCCATCTGGCCGCCGAGCCCGTAGCAGAGGCCGCTGGCGAAGTCGATCAGGCGACGTGACAGCTCACGATCGGCGGCCTGGAGGTTCATGACCACCGGCTGGTTGCTCTTGAACTTGTCGGCGACGTCCTGGGCCTGGTTGAACGACGCCGGCACCACCACGTGCGGCTTGGCGTTGGCGGTCATGGGGACCGGCCGCACCACCTGGGGCCGGGGACGGATGCCTCCCTGGCCGGTGGGGTTGACCGTCTGGCCCGGACCCATGGCGGTCTCCCGACTGGCCAAGGTGCCGCGGGTGTTTATGGGCCTCACCTCGCCGATGGCCGACGGTTCCTCGGGGTAGGCCGACACCGGCGCTGGTTGCACGGGCGGCGCGGGACGGCGCTGCTGAGGTGGGTGAGGTCCACCCTCACCCTCATGGTCAACGTCGGGTTCACGGTCGTCGACCGGGTACTGGTCGTAGTCGGCGTCGTCTCCGAGCCCGAGATGGATCATCGCCTTGCGCCACATCGTGCCCAGCCTACCTGCGCGTGGCTTCGACAGGCGTCACCGCGGTTCCGGAGCCCCCCGGTGTCGGTAGGTCGACTACCTGCACAGACCCGCCTCTCACCCGTCGAGCCAGGCCACGAGGGCCTGCCGTTCGCGGTCCCCTCGCGCCCGATGCGACCAGTGGTCCGGGCTGCACGCCGTACAGGTCCCGACGTCGTCGAGGGCCAGGCCGTGCTCCGACACCGCCGCCCTCACCGCAGCCGGCAGGTCTAGGGCGGTGGTCCCCCACCCCGTGGTGGAACGGGCCTCGGGCCCGAACCGTTCCACCAGCGGCTCCAGGTCGGATCCGGCGAACTCGTAGCAGCGGGGACGGATGGTCGGACCCAGGACCGCCCGCTCGGGAGTGAGTCCCAGGTCTCGGAGCACCGCGAAGGTGGAACCCACCACGCCGGCCAGCAACCCCCTCCAACCCGCGTGCACCACCGCGACGCCGCCGTGGGCCTCGATCAGGAGCGGGGCGCAGTCGGCGGTCTGCACCGCGATCGGAACGGCGGGCTCGGTGGTGACCACCGCGTCGGCCCGGGCTCCGGCGCGCTCACCCGGCGTCGACGCCACCACAACGGTGGCTCCGTGGACCTGGTCGACCCACGTCCACTCCGCGGCGGGAACGCCCGGGACGTCCAGCCGTGCCCGGGTGAGCGCCCCGGGTTCGGCGGTGGACCTGAGGTCGCCGTGACGGCGACCGGTGAACACGTGGCGGGCGGCCACGGCGCCGCGACTACTTGAGGAACGAGGGGACGTCGAACTCGTCGCCGCCGTCGGTCAGGTCGTCGTCGTCGTCCTGGAAGAGGTCGGAGGCCCGCATGGGCCGGCCGGTGGCGGCCGGCACCTCGCCGGTGCGCTCCGGAGCCGAGCCCCGCACGGTCTCGCGCCCGGTCTTCTCGTCCCAGCGGTCGAACCCGGCGGCGATGACGGTGACGCGGACCTCGTCGCCCATCTCGTCGTCGATCACGGTGCCGAAGATGATGTTGGCGTCGGGGTGGGCGACCCCGTGGATGACCTCGGCGGCCTCGTTGACCTCGAAGAGGCCGAGGTCGCTGCCACCGGCGATCGACAGGAGGATGCCGCGGGCGCCCTCGATCGAAGCTTCGAGCAGCGGGCTGGAGATGGCGGCGCGCGATGCGTTGAGCGCCCGGCCCTCGCCGGTGGCGTGGCCGATGCCCATGAGGGCCGACCCCGCGTTGCTCATGATCATCTTGACGTCGGCGAAGTCGGTGTTGATGACGCCCGGCGTGGTGATGAGGTCGGTGATGCCCTGGACGCCCTGGAGCAGGACCTCGTCGGCCATCTTGAAGGCGTTGATCATCGACGTCTTCTCGTTCGACACGGTGAGCAACCGGTCGTTCGGGATGACGATCTGGGTGTCGACCTTCTCCTTGAGCTTCTGGATGCCGGCCTCGGCCTGGACCGAGCGGCGACGGCCCTCGAAGGCGAACGGTCGGGTGACCACGCCGATGGTCAGCGCCCCGATGTTCTTGGCGATCTCGGCGATGACCGGCGCGGCGCCGGTGCCCGTGCCGCCGCCCTTGCCGGCGGTGATGAACACCATGTCGGCCCCCTGGAGGACCTCCTCGATCTCCTGGCGGTGCTCCTCGGCGGCCGCCCGGCCGACCTCGGGGTCGCTGCCGGCGCCCAGACCGCGGGTGAGCTCGCGGCCGATGTCGAGCTTGATGTCGGCGTCGCTCATGAGCAGCGCCTGGGCGTCGGTGTTCACCGCGATGAACTCGACGCCCTTCAGCCCGGCGTCGATCATGCGGTTCACGGCGTTCACGCCGCCGCCGCCGACTCCGATGACCTTGATGACGGCTAGGTAGTTCTGCGGGTTGCCGGCCATGGGTGCTACCTCCACGAGGACGGGGTGGGGCCGGACCGTATCGACGGACCGACTGGATGCGGATGGGTTGATCGGTAACGGCTCGGCGTCGGGGGCCACGCCCAACCCTCGACCTGAGGTCGAGGGTTATGTAAACCTCGATGGATGGGTGACATTATGCACCGGTCCCGGTACGACGGGTCAAGGAAGGTGACGTCGGAACTCGCACGTCGATGGACCTGATCGTGGCTCGGTCAGCCTGGTCGAGAAGGGCCGCAAGGGCGCGGAACTTCGCTCGGTGGCGCTCGGCGGGGCCGAAGCGGACGTCGATGCCGTCGATCAGCTCCAGCTCGACGTCGCCGTCGACCAGGACGGCCGACTCCACCTCCCCCACCATCTCGGCGGGCAGGCCGGCGAGGACGGCGAGCACCGGGTGGCGGTCAGCAGGCAGGTCGTGGCCCACCTCCACCGCTGCTCCCCGCAGCACGGGCAGGCGGGCGGCCGCGCCGTCGACGGGACCGAACGAGCGGCCCGAGGCGTCTAGCGCCGAACCCGCCACGTCGACCGCGACGGGTCGGCGGGTGGTGACGGCGATGGCCACGGTTCCGGGCCACCGACGCTCGACGGTGGTGTTCAGGACCCACGGCAGCGCGGAGACCCGCCGGTCGACGGCTGCGGTGTCGAGGTCGACCATGGCCGAGCCCCGGGCGACGGCGCCGGCCCGGACCACCTCGGCTGCGCGTTCGCCGTCGACCCCGGTGATGCGGACGTGGTCGACATCGAGCAGCGCGGTGCGGGTGAACCCGTAGCCGGCGGCGGCGAGGACGACCACTGCCACCAGTGCCACCAGGCGACGCAGCCGCTTGCGACCGCGGCCCCGCTCCACCTCGATTCGACGGGCCCGCAACCTCGGATCGATGAGCGCGGAGGGCGCGCCGGGACGGGACCGGTTCGACCGGCTGAGCGTTCCGGTGGTCATCGACCCTCCGGCGACGAGAACCCGACCAGGCGGGTCTCAGCGTGCAGCGTGACGCCGGTGGCGTCGGCGACGCGGCGGGCGACCTCGTCCATCAGGCGCTTGACGTCGTCGGCGGATCCGCCCGGGTCGGCCTGGATGAAGTTGGCGTGCTTGGGCGACACCTCTGCCGTACCGATCCGCAGACCCTTGCAACCGGCCAGGTCGATGAGGCGACCGGCGGAGTCGCCACTCGGGTTGGTGAACACCGAGCCCGCGTTCTGGCCGCCGGGCTGGTTGTCCCTGCGCCAGCGCACGATCTCGGAGAGGTCGTCTTCGGAGGTGGAGCGGTTGCCCGACGCGAGGTCCAGTTCGGCCCAGGCGACGACCTGGTGCGGCACCACTGAGGACGAGCGGTACCCGAGCTCGAGCATGGGCGGGGTCACCACTCCATCCTCGCCGCTGCGGAGGTCCACGACGCGGACCCTCGCCAGCGAGGCCGCCATGTCGGAACCGTGGCCGCCGGCGTTCATGCGGACCGCTCCGCCGATCGACCCGGGCACGCCGACGGCCCACTCGAAGCCGGTGAGGCCCGCCGCCACGGTCTTGCGGGCCACCACCGGAAGCAGTGCGGCGCCTCCGGCGCGGACCACGGCCCCCGAGCGGTCGGGGCGCGGAGCGATGTCGACCGTGGTGAAGTCTCCGGCCAGTTGGAGCGCCAAGCCTGAGAACCCGGCGTCGGCCACCAACAGGTTCGATCCCTTCCCCACCACGAGGACCTCGACCCCGGACACCTTCACGGCTTCGGCCACCGACGCCAGCGAGCGATCGTCGGAGACCACCAGGTACCGGGCAGCCGGGCCGCCCACCCGGTAGGTGGTGAACGGACCGAGCGGTTCGTGGTGCCTGACCTCGATGCCGGGCGCCAGGTCGGCGACGGCTGCGTCGAACGCGGACAGCGGATCGCTCATCGGCTCAGACCTGCGAGGACCCGTCGGGCCACCGTGTGGACGTCTCCCGCTCCGACCGTGAGGACGAGATCGTCGGGCCGGGCCTCGGCCAGCGCCCACGCCACGGCGTCGTCGAGGGTGGGGGTCCAGGAGACCTCGGCCGTCCCCGCCCGACGGGCGACGTCGACCAGTCCCTGCCCGGATACTCCTGGAATGGCGTCCTCCCCCGCCCCGTAGACCTCGGTGACCGCGACCAGGTCGGCGAGACCGAGCGCCCGGCCCAGGTCGTCGCCCTGGTCGCGGGTGCGGGTGTAGCGGTGCGGTTGGAAGATCACGAGCACCCTCCCCCAACCGGCCTCCTTCGCCGACGCCACGAGGGCTCCGACCTTGCCCGGGTTGTGGGCGTAGTCGTCGACCACGGTGACGCCGCCGGCCTCACCGACCACCTCGAAGCGCCGGCTCACCCCCCGGTAGGTGGCGAGCGCGGCTACCGCGTCGGAGGGATCGACCCCGAGCGTGACGGCGGTGGCCACCGTGGTGGCCGCGTTGCGGGCGTGGTGACGTCCTGGCGTGCCGATCTCGACCGGGCCGACCTCCCGGCCGTCGACCTCCAACCCGAAGGTGGTGGTGAGCCGGGAGACGGTCACGTCGTGGATGCGGTAGCGGGACTCCGGCGCCTCCCCGACCGTGACCGCGTGGTGGCGCCGGGCGAGGCCCAGCACCCGGGGATCGGCGGTGCCGTCGCCCCCCGGCCGGTCGATGCACACGATCCGGGTCTCCGCTTGGGCGAGGAAGGTGTCGAACGCGGCCTCGATGGCGTCGATGGTCACCCAGTGGTCCAGGTGGTCCTCCTCGACGTTGGTGACCACCGCGGTGGCGGCGCCCAGAGCCACGAACGAACCGTCGCTCTCGTCGGCCTCGGCCACGAACGTGCCGGAGGCACCACCCCAGTGCGCGGCCCGGCCGAGGCCCACGGGTACCGCGCCGACCAGGTAGGAGGGATCGGCCCCCACGCCGTCGAGGAGCGTGGCCAGCATGGCCGTGGTGGACGTCTTGCCGTGCGTGCCCGACACCGCCACCGATGGCCGCGCCGCGCAGATCGACGACAGGATCCCGGCCCGATCGGTGACGGCGACGTCGACCGCGGCAGCCGCAGCCCGCGCCTCGGGCGACGGTGGGAACGCGGTCGAGTGCGCCACCACCTCCACTCCCGGGTGGGCGGTCAGGTCGAAGAGGTCGTCACGAGCCGACACCCCCGGGTCGACCCCGGCAGCCAGCAGCGAAGGCCATGCCGAGGTCTCGTTGACGTCGACCCCGCTGACGCGGTGACCCATCTCCGCGAGGATCACCGCGATGGCGCTGATGCCGGCTCCGCCGACCCCCACCAGGTGGACCGAGCGGGGCCGGTCGAGCTGGATCGGGGTCCGCTCGACGTCAGCCACGGGCCACGTCCTCCACCAGCCGGGCCGCCCGCTCGGCCGCGTCGACCGTGGCGGCAGCGCGCATCGCCTCACCCATCCGGGCGAGCCTCTCCGGGTCGGCCAGCAACTGATCGAGCTCGCGCTCCAGCCGGTCGACATCGAGGTCGGCGTCGTCGACCACCACCGCTCCCCCGGTGGCGGCCACGGCGTGCGCGTTGGCGGCCTGGTGGTCGCGTGTGGCGATCGGCAGCGGGACCAGGACGGCGGGCACGCCGGTGGCCATGAGCTCGAACACCGAGCCACCCGCCCGCGTGACGGCCACGTCGGCGGCATCGAGCAGCAGGTGCATGCGCTCTTCGTACTCCACCGCCTGGTACACCAGGCCACCCTCCGGGAGGGCAGGGATCCGCGAGCTCACCTCGCCGAAGTCGCGACGCCCGATCACGTGCCGGACGGCGATGTCGTCGCGATGCCCCCACCGTTCGACCACGCCCATCACCGCTTCGTTGATGCGCCTCGATCCGAGCGACCCGGAGAAGACCGCGACCACCGTCCGGTCGAGCGGCAGGCCGAGCTCGGCGCGGGCCGCTCCGGGATCGGGCCGGTCGGCCACCGCGCGGATCTCGGGGCGCAGTGGGTTGCCGGTGACGACGCTCCGCGGCAGGTCGGTCCCCTCGAAGGAGACGGCGGACGCCTTGGCGAACCGCCTGAGCAGGCGGTTGACCGCGCCAGCCTTCTTGTTCTGCTCCAGCAGGACCAGCGGGACGCGGCAGATCACCGCGCCGATGCCGCAGGCCGCCGAGGCGTAGCCACCGAGCACCACCACCACCGAGGGCCGGTGGGCCCGGACCAGGCGAGCGCCCCGGACCAGGGCTCGGACCAGGTCGAGCACCGCTGAGAGGTTGGCGGCCGAGAGCCGGCGTTGGATGCCCCGCCCGGGCAGGACGTCGACGGTGAACCCGGCGGCGGGGACGGTCGTGGACTCAGGACCCCGCTCGGCCCCGACGAAGTGGATCGACGACGCCGGGTGCCCGGCCTCCACCAGCGCCCGCGCCACCGAGAGCCCCGGCAGCAGGTGACCGGCGGTGCCGCCGCCGGCGAAGATCACCCAGGTTCCGGACTCTGCGGTCTCCTCCGCCTTCTCCTCCGCGGTCAACGTGACGAGCGGGCCGCGCGGGCCGGCGCCGCGCTGGCCGGGTGGCGGGCGATGTTGAGCAGCAGGCCGACGGCGGTGAGGTTCACGACCATGGCGGAGCCGCCGAAGGAGATGAACGGGAGCGGGATGCCGGTGATGGGCATGAGCCGGACCACCGCAGCGATGTTCATGAGGGCCTGGATCGAGAGCCAGGCGGTGATCCCCACGGCCAGGAGCATCGAGAAGCGGTCGCGCGCCTGGGAGGCGATGTAGACGCCGATCACCGCCAGCGCGAGGAAGAGCAGCACCACGGTCATGGCGCCCAGCATGCCGAACTCCTCGCCGATCACCGCGAAGATGAAGTCGGTCCAGGCGTAGGGCAGGTAGCCCCACTTCACGGTGGACCGGCCGAGTCCGCGCCCGAACAACCCGCCGTTCGCCAGCGCCACCATGGACTGGACGTTCTGGAGGCCCTGGTTGTACGGGTCCTTCATGGGGTCGAGGAACATCGTGTAGCGCGCCCGGCGGAAGGGCGTCAGCGCCACGAACGCTCCCGCCACGGCCGCCATGGCGGCGCCGGCCGCGGCCAGGGTCCCGAGGGGGTTGCCGGCCGCCCACAGCACGGCCAGGACCATCGTGCAGATGATGATGGTGGTGCCCAGGTTGGGCTGCATCATCACCAGACCCGACACCAACCCCAGGTAGGCCAGGACCGGCACGAGGCCCCAACGCCAGTCGGACATCCGCTGGGCGCGGCGGTCCAGCAGATCGGCGATGAACACGAGCAGCGCGAACTTGGCCAGCTCCGACGGCTGCAGCTGCACCGGCCCGAGCGAGATCCAGCGGGTGGCACCGTTGGCCGTCGATCCCACGCCCGGGACCAGCACCAGCACCAGCAGGCCGACCGACCCGAACAGCATCAAGCGGGCACGACGTCGCCAGAAGTCGATCGAGACGGTGACCGCCACGGCCATGCCGATCAGGCCGATGCCCGTCCACAGCAGCTGGCGCTGGAAGTACGACCACGGCATCCCGCTGGCGCGAACCGACACCACCGACGAGGCCGACATGACCATGATCAGCCCGATCATGGTGAGCACGGTGACCACCGACAGCAGCACCCACGACGCGCCGGTGGCCACGCCCGGCACGAGCTTGCGCCTGCGTCGGGCGGCGGAGACGTGGTCGGACCGACCTCGCAGCGCTGGATGGGTGATGGTGGTCATGGCCTCTTCAGTGTCACGGCTCGACGGGGGCGGGCAGGGGGATGGTGGTGAAGTCGGCGTAGAAGAGGCCCAGGGCCAGCGCGGTGGCGAGGCCGGCCACGATCCAGAACCGGACGATCACCGTGGTCTCGGGCCACCCGCCCAACTCGTAGTGGTGGTGGATCGGGGCCATGCGGAAGACGCGGCGACCTCCGAAGCCACGGAAGGAGACGACCTGGATGATCACCGACATCGCCTCGATGACGAACAGCGCTCCGATGACCGGCAGCAACAGGGCGGTGTTGAGGGTGAGCGCCAGCCCGGCGAGACCGGCACCGATGGCCAGCGACCCGGTGTCGCCCATGAAGATCTTGGCCGGGTAGGCGTTCCACCACAGGAAGCCCGTGCAGCCGCCGAGCATGGCTGCCGAGACCACCGCCAGGTCCAGCGCGTGCTCCACGTCGTAGATCTCGGGGTTACGGAAGGCCCAGAACCCGATGATCGTGAAGGCCGCGAACGAGAAGATCGACGAGCCGGCGGCGAGACCGTCGAGCCCGTCGGTGAGGTTGACGGCGTTGGTGCTGGCCATGATCAGCAGAACGGCCCACACCACCCAGCCGACCTGCCCGAAGTCGATGTTGAACAGGGTCGAGCTGTCGAAGGAGTCGTGACGGGTGAAGGAGAGCGAGGTGTGGATGCTGGTGAACTGGACGCATCCCACACCGAAGCCCACCGCTGCCAGCAACAGGCCCAGCACCTTCATCCGCTTGTTCAGACCGAGGTTCCTGGACCGCTTGATCCCGATCCAGTCGTCGAGGAAGCCGACGAGCCCGGCCGCCACCACCAGGGCGAGCACGAGGATCCCGGTGCGGGTGAACACCACCCGGCTCCGGAGGTGGGCGACGGTGTAGCCGATCACCGCTCCGGCCACGATCGCTATGCCACCCATGGTGGGCGTGCCGGCCTTGGTCCGATGCCCCTCGGGGCCTTCCTCGCGGATCTGCTGCCCGATGCCCAGGCGCCGGAGCGACTCGATCAGGATGCGGGTACCGACGAGCGACGCCGCCAGGCTCAGGCCGCCGGCCATCAGGAGGGCGATCACCGCGACCCTCCCGCGCGGGCTCGGAGGACCGTGGCGAGGACCTCGCGGTCGTCGAACGGGAGGACGTCGTCGCCCACGATCTGGTGCCGCTCGTGACCCTTCCCGGCCACCACGAGGACGTCGCCCGGCGCGGCCTCAGCCGCTGCCAGCTCGATCGCCCGACGGCGGTCCGGCTCCACCACCAGCCGGACCTGTTCTTCCATCCCTCTCTCCACGTCGTCCATGATCGCAGCCGGGTCCTCGTGTCGAGGGTTATCGGTGGTGAGGAACACCGAATCGGCGATCCGAGCGGCCACCGCTCCCATCTCGGGCCGCTTGGTCCGGTCGCGGTCGCCACCGGCGCCGAACACCACGATCACACGCCCGGAACCCGCTATCTCACGGGCCGCGGCGAGCAGGTGCTCCATGCCGTCCGGGGTGTGAGCGAAGTCGACCGCGGCCAGGAAGGGCTGGCCCTCCTCGACCCGTTCGAAGCGGCCCGGCACCGTCTCGACAGTGGCCAGACCGGCCGCGACGTGGTCGACCGAGACCCCCATCTCCGCGGCCGCGGTGGCAGCGGCGATGGCGTTGACCACGTTGAACCGGCCCGGCAGGTTCAACGAGATGCGGGCACCCCTCCACGTGAAGCTCGAACCGGTGGCGGTGACCTCGAGGTCCTCGGCGTCAGCTATGCCGTACCCCACGCTCGGGATCACGGCGGCGTCGAGCAGCAGGCGCCCGTGGGGGTCGTCGACGTTCAACACCGCCAGATCAGCGCGCTCCGGTTCGAACAACCGCGCCTTGGCCTGGAAGTAGGCGTTCATGTCGCCGTGGAAGTCGAGGTGGTCGCGGCTCAGGTTCGTGAACACGGCGACCCGGAAGCGGATGCCGTCGACGCGTCGCATCTCCAGCGCGTGGGACGAGACCTCCATCACCACCGCGCGACGGCCCTCGGTGAGGAAGGCACCGAGGAGCTGCTGGAGCTCGGGGGCTTCGGGGGTGGTCCGCACCCCGGACAGGGTCCCGATCATCCCGCTGTTGCGACCGGCCGCGTTGAGGATCGCGGCCAGGAACTGGGTGGTGGTGGTCTTGCCGTTGGTCCCGGTGATGCCGACGATCTCGAGGGTGGACGACGGATCACCGGCGAGAACCGATGCCACCGGCCCCATGGCGGCCCTCACGTCGGACACGAGCAGCTCCGGCACCCCCAGCTCCAGCGAGCGCTCGACCAGGAGCGCCGCGGCGCCGGCGGCGACCGCTCCTTGGGCGAAGTCGTGGCCGTCGGCGTTGCTACCGGAGACGCAGCAGAACAGATCGCCGGGCCGCACCTGGCGTGAGTCGTGGGTGGCGCGACCGATCTCCACCGAGGAGAGCTCGTCGGAAGCGACGCCCAGGACCGTGGGTGCCCCAATCCCCGGTAGGCCGGCCAGCGCCGACATCAGCTCGTCGAGTCGCACCGCTTCAGCCTGCCGCAGCGGTCGCGGTCGGCCCGGCATCCTCGCCGATCTCGCGGGCCGTGGCGCTCAGCTCGGGTACCTCGACCGATGGTGACTCGGTGAGAGCCGGCGGAGGGGTCTGGGAGCGGAGGAGCGCGATTCCGGCCAGCTCGCTGAAGACCGGAGCGGCCACCTCGCCGCCGTAGGTCGAGGTGCGCGGGTCCTGGAGCGTGACGAGGATCGAGAGGTCGGCCCCGCTGATGAACCCGAGGAACGTGGACTGGTAGTGGTAGCGACCGTCGGAGCCGAGGTAGCCGTCGGTGGCGTCGACGCCCTGGGGGATGCGGGCGGTACCGGTCTTGCCGGCAGCCGGGTAGTCGGCCACCGCGGCCCGCTTGCCGGTTCCCTCGCTGACCACCTTCTCGAGCATCTCTCGCACGGCACGGGCGGTCTCGGTGGAGACGACCCGACGATTGGCCGACGCCTCGGCCTCGCTCCGACCGTCGCCGCTGTCGGTTCCGGCCACCAGGCGGGGGGCGACGTACACGCCGTCGTTCGCGATCACGTTGTAGGCAGCGAGCATCTGCAGAGCGGTGACGGCGATCCCCTGGCCGATCGGGATGGCCCCGATCGAGGTCCCCGACCACCTCTCGAGCGGAAGGGTGATGCCGTCCTCCTCGTTCGGGAACCCGAGTCCCGTGGTCTCGCCGAGGCCGAACTCGGTGAGGTAGCCGTCGACCTTCGTCCGACCGAGGGTCTGGGCGATCTTGATCGTGCCGATGTTCGACGAGGTGACCAGGATGTCGGTGACCGACCAGGCCCGCACCGGGTGGGGGTCGTGGTCGGTGAACGTCTTGTCGTAGATCGTGAGGTGGTCGGGCACCTCGAGCACGGTGTCGGGGGCCATCAGCCCCTCCTCGAGCGCCCCGGCCACGGTGATCACCTTGTTCACCGAGCCTGGTTCGAACACGGCGGTGACCGGTCGAGCGTCGCGGGTGTTCACCACGTCGCCCTCGCCGTCGACGGCGACGCTCGCCATCGACAGGATCTCGCCCGTGCTGGGGCGCATCATCACGACCATCCCCGAGGCGGCGCCGGTGGCCGCCACCTGGTCGCCGATCAGGCGCTCCGCTTCGTACTGGAGGGTCTGGTCGATCGTGAGGTAGACGTCGGTGCCGGGCCGGGCGGGCTCCACCGTCTCGGTGCCGCCGGCGATGGTCCGACCGCTCGGGTCGTGTTCGTAGTAGATCCGACCGGGCTGGCCGGTCAACAGCTCGTCGAACTGGACCTCCATCCCCGACACGCCCTGGCGACCGTTCTCGTCGACCCCGCCGTCGGCCACCGTGCTCCCCACCAGCGAGGTCGCGAGGTCGCCGCTCGGGTTGAACCGGACGAACCGGTCGCGCATCGTGATCCCGGTGAGGGCGCTCGGCTCGCCGGCGGCCTCGGCCTTCTCGTCCTCCGCCTCGCGGAGCGCGTCGAACTCGGCCACCACCTCGCCGTCGACGCCTGCCGCGAGGAGTGCGTACTCGCCGGTGCCGGTGAGCTTCTCCTCGAGGGTCTCGGCATCGACCCCCAGCACCGGCGCCAGGATCGACGCGGCCACCGCGGCGTCGATCACGTTGCTCGGGTCGGCGATCACGTCGGGCTGGATCACCGACATCGCCAGGGGCTCCCCGTTGCGGTCGTAGATCGCCCCCCGGCCGGCAGGGAGCTCACGCCACCCGTCACGTTGGTTGCGCCCGTAGGCGACCCAGGTCTCGCGCTCGGCCACCTGGACCGATACGAGGCGCACGGCGATGGCCGCGACCAGCAGCACCATCACGAAGACCAGCAGCGCCAACCGACGGATCGTGCGACGCCGCGACGTGGCGCCGTCGGGCTGGGCTGCCGGGCGCGGCGAGCGCGACGCCCGACCGGACCGGGTCGAGGGGGCCCGGCTGACCGCAGCCGACGAACCACGGGACGGGCGACGGGACGGACGCGGCGGGCGCGTCTCGTCCCGGCCGGCGCGGTCCAGGAGCGCCGGCCGAGGCGAGACCGCTCCCGCCGGCACGGACCGGAGAGGAGAGCGTCGGGCATCGGACCTGGACCGCGACGGGGCGGCCCGGGAGGTACGGGGGGTTCTGACGGTCGGGTCGCCGGTCAGGCGGGGCGAACGAGCCCGCTTCGGACGGGCGGAACGGGTGTCGCGGCCGGATGGGGCGTCGCGGAGGGACGACGCGGAGGTGGCGGGGGCGGCGGTCGATCGACCGAAGAACTCGTCCAGGTCGTCGTCGACCACGCGCCTCACCTACCGCCCCCTTCGGGCTCGGCGGGGAGGGCCAGCTCCTCGGCTCTCGTGGTCGCGTCGACGTCGTCGCCGGTCGTGCCGTCGACATCGGGGTCGGAGGTCCCACCGGTGACGACCGGCTCTGCATGGCTCCCCGGCCGGATCCACGTCTGCTGTTCGGCCACCACCAACCCGAGCCGTTCCGCCTCGGTGGCGATGCGCTCGGGCGACGACATGCGGGCCAGCTCGAGGCGGTCCTGCGCCAGACCCTTCTGCTGGGCGGTGATCTCCCGGCCCAGCTCGTCGATCCGGGCCTGGCCGGAGACGAGGACCGAGTGGAACATCGCCGCGACGAGCATCGACCCGAACACCACGAGAACGGCCACGATGGCGACCGCTCGGGCCGGGTAGCGACGAGGGGGAGCCTCGACCACCCGAAGGGGCGGGGCGGCTCGACGGGGGCCGGCGCCGGCGGTCGATCGCGGCGTAGGGCGCGGGGCGGCGCGACCGGGCGAGACCCGGGTGCGGGCCGTCGCGGTGGCGGTTGCGGTCATGGCAGCTTCTCCACGGCTCGGAGTCGGGCACTGGACGCCCGGGGGTTGGAAGCGATCTCTTCAGCGGTGGGCACCCACCCACCGCGCTTGAGCAGCCGGGCGGTGGGGCTCGCGCCGCAGGCGCAGGGCAGACCCGGAGGGCAGGTGCACCCGCCGTCGTCGGCGAGGCGGAGGCGCTGCTTGACGATGCGGTCCTCGCCCGAGTGGTAGGCGATGACCACCAACCGGCCGCCGGGAGCGAGCACCTCGATCGCGGCGTCGAGCGCCGGACCCAGGACCGACAGCTCCTCGTTGACCGCGATCCGCAGCGCCTGGAACGTCCGCTTGGCCGGGTGACCGCCCGTGCGGCGGGCCGGGGCCGGGATCGCCGAGACCACCACGGCGGCGAGCTCGGTGGTGGTCGACACCGGCCGGGCGGCCACCACCGCCCGGGCGATCCGCTGGGCGAAGCGCTCGTCGGCGAAGTCGCGCAGGATGCGGGCGATCTCCTCTGCCGGTGCCTCGTTGACGATGTCGTGCGCCGATCGACCCGACGTCGGGTCCATCCGCATGTCGAGCGGGGCGTCGTGCCGGTACGAGAAGCCCCGGTCGGCCTGGTCGAACTGGGGCGAGGAGACGCCGAGGTCCATGAGGACCCCGGTGATCGGTTGGCTGGCGGCGCCGGCCGCGGCGACCACCGCCGCCAGCTGGTCGGAGCGGGCATGGTGTGCCTCGGCCCGGTCCCCGTAGGGGGACAGTCGGGCCTGCGCCACGGCCAGGGCGTTGGGATCCCGGTCGATGCCGAGGACCCGGAGGTCGGCCCGTGCATCGAGCAGGGCCGTCGCGTGACCGGCGCCGCCGAGAGTGGTGTCGACGATGGTCC
This sequence comes from Acidimicrobiales bacterium, assembly GCA_012513855.1. GTDB lineage: Bacteria > Actinomycetota > Acidimicrobiia > Acidimicrobiales > Iamiaceae > Aquihabitans. The sequence goes on along the minus strand of JAAZBK010000106.1, from coordinate 8,818 downwards.
CGGCGGGAACCGGAGCGAAGAGCTCCACCACCCGCTCGAGGAGCACCGGGACGTGGACGAAGGGTCGGGGTTCGGTCATGAGGCTCATTCCGCCGCCTTGGTGGAGAGACCGCCCCACCCCTGGTTCATGACGTTGAACATGCGGGCCTTGTTGGCCACCTGCGCGCTGGTGTCGCGCGTCATGACGCGGATCGACTCGATCGACCCGGCGAACACGATCTCCTCGCCGAGCGGCACCAGCTCCCTGATGGCCGGCGGGATGACGAGGCGGAACTGCTTGTCGATCGGCACCTGCGGAGCGTTGGAGTAGATGTCGATGCGCAGCTGGGGGTCGAGCATGTCGGCCGGGACCTTGGCGAGCTGGGCGTCGACCGTCTCGTTGAAGCCCAGGCGCGTGTAGATCCCGACGTGCACGTCGGGCTGGGGCCACAGGTACGCGGAGCCCTCGGTGAACGCGTGGCGGAAGGGCACCGGGATGATCAGCCGACCCGACGGCTCGAGCTTGCCGTCGTAGGAGCCGGAGAACTCGATGTGGCCGAAGACGGGCAGGCCGCTGCCCACCGGGGCGGCAGCTGCCGTGGCAGTCGTCGCGCCGGCGGCCCGTGCACCCTCAACGGGTACTACGCCTCCCTGCTCCTCCATAGCTCACCACCATACTCCTCATCTCTCCATGCACAAGTACCTGTTTCCTGACCTGCGCTGATCCGCCCCCCGCCACTGGGCGCGCTGGACCCACCACTCTCCGATCGGCCTGTTGGACCCTCGGGTCCGGCACCCGCTCGCCACCCAGGCGAACGCGTCGAACCGAAGCAGGGTCAGTCCGGCAGAGCCGCCATCAGGGCGTCGTGGATAGCGGCGGACGAAGCGATGTGCACCGCGCCGGCCATCGGTCCCAGATCGGCCAGGGCCCGTTCACGATCGGGATCGCTCAGGGCGAGGACGTCGAGCAGGGGCCCGGGATGCCAGCGGTGCAGGACCGCGCACTGGAACCGGGCCGATGACCGGGTCCGCCTCTGGGACACGCCGACGACCTTGCGGCCGTCGACCGTCACCTCGCCTGGTGCCAAGCCCGCGAAGCAGACCAACCGGGACCACCGGCCCTCCACCATCGCGCCGTCGTGCGGCCGGGCGCCCTGGATCCCGAGGCTCTCCAGGCAGCGAACCCATGCTTCGGCCACCCAACGACTGGACCGGGAGACGTCGTCGTCCCACAGCGGGTCTCGGGCCGGGATCACCAGGTCGACCCAGGTCGCGTCGCCCGGGGCCAGCCAGACCGCTCCCCCTCCGCTTCGACGGCGGGCCAGCTCGACCCCACTGCGCTCCAGGCGGTCGAGATCGACCACGTCTCGCTGCTGGGTGCTCCCCAGGACCACCGTGGGCCGCTCCACCTCGAACCACCACACCGACCGGCCCGTCCCCTCCTCCACCGGGCGATCGTGGAACGTCGCAGCATCACCTCTGTGGTGCTCCACCTCCCACGACCGGTCTCCGCTCATCGCTGGTGGACGGAGCGCTCCACCGTCACCGCTGCGAGGAGCGCCGGATCCGGCACCAATCCGATCCCCGGTCCCCGGGGAACGATCATCCGTCCCTCTCCATCGACCTCCAGCGGCCGGGTGACGTCGTTCTCGAAGTAGCGGTGGGACGGGCCCAGGTCTGAGGGGATGGCGAAGACGGGCAGGGACGCGAGCGCCAGTGCGGCAGCTCGACCGACGCCCGACTCCAGCATCCCGCCCACGAACACCCCTCCCCCGGCGTCGAAGACGTGGCGCGCCGCCGCTGCCGCCGCGTACGGGCCACCCAGGCGAGACGGCTTCACGTTGAAGACCGTGGCCGCACCGACGGTCATGGCCACCTCCAACGCCGCCACCGACGTGGCCGACTCGTCGAGCGCAACCGGGCACGACAGGCGCTCGGCCATCCGCGCCGAGCCCAGGAGGTCGTCGGCGGGAGCAGGCTGCTCGACGTAGACCAGGTCCAGGCCATCGAGGTAGGCGACCGAACGATGGTCGAGGGTGCCGTTGCCGTCGACCGCCAGCGCCAGGTCGGGCCAGGTGGCCCTCACCGCCCCCAGGTTGGCCATGTCGTCGGGGTGGGGCGTGACCTTGAGCTTGACCATGGAGGCGCCGGACCGGAGCCGTTCGTCGACCGACCCGAGCAGCTCGTCGGTGTCGTCATGGCGGCTGACCACCGCGGTGGTGGCCACCGCCGGCCGGGGGCGGCCGTGCAGCGATCCGAGCCGCTCCACCAGGGAGGTCTCGGTTCGCCGCAGCAGAGCATCGACGTGGGCCGCCACCACCGCCGAGGCCGCCATGGGGTGACCGACCACCGGCCGATCCGCTCCACCGAGCAGCCAGGGCACGACCTCGTGGCGGAGCAGCGCCAGGGCACCGGCGGTGTACTCCGACGAATAGGTCGGGTGGGTGAGCGCCGAGCACTCCCCCCAGCCGACCGAACCGTCGTCGAGGGTCACCCTCACGAGCACCAGATCGCGCACGCCGAGCTCGCCGTGTCCGGCGCGGTGGACCTCCCTCAACGGGAGGTGCACCCGGACGAGTTCGACCTCGGCCACGTCGCCGGCCTCCGCGACCGCCGCGAGGGCGGCGTCGGCCTCGGTCACGCTGGGCTCACGGGATCGCCGGCGTCACGCCGCGGCGGGCAGCCAGGGACGCCACGCGTCGGGCACCTGCTCGACCATCACCGTCACCCACGAGAGGCGGCGCGGAGGCGCCGGGGGGCGACGGAGGACGAGTCGGGTGTCGGGAAGGAGGCGATCGGCCTTGCGGACGTTGCACGGCCGGCAGGCCGCCACCACGTTCTCCCAGGTGTGGGCACCGCCACGGCTCCGCGGGACCACGTGATCGAGGGTCTCGGCCCTGTCGCCGCAGTACTGGCACCGGTTGGAGTCCCGGGCGAAGACGCCCCGACGGCTGATGCGCAGCTCGCGGCACCGCTCGGCCCGCACCACCGATCGCAGGCGCACCACCGAGGGGACCTCCACCGCGGTGCGCTCGGCGTGGAACCACGCGCCGGATCCGTCGATCGCATCGGCCTTCTCGGCCAGCACCAGCACCACAGCCCGCCGGGCGGTGACCACCGCCAGCGGCTCGTAGGTGGCGTTGAGCACCAGTGCCCTCACCATGGTCCGAGAGGTTACCGCCGCCCTACCGGCCGAACGGGTGCTTTTGCGCTCACAGCGACGGAGCCTCCGGCGGCTCCGGAGGGCCGGCAAAGCGGGCTCAACGGGTCCCGGTGCGACGGCACCAGGCGATGTAGGTGACGACGTCGTGGGGGTCCGGGGTGGTGGTGCCGTCGCCCCCGTACTGGGTCTCCATCCGGAACCGGAGGTAGGTCGCATCGGGCAGCGGCAGGAAGGGGGCCGATCGCCACCAACCGGGACGGGCCGTCCGCAGGAGCACCCCGACTGCGGTGGCCCACAGGTGAGGACGCCGCAGCAGCTCGCGGGACAGCCGGAGCCACCAGGTCGGGCCGGGCACGGTCACCGACATCAGGCCAGGACCTTCCGGCCCATGCCGCGCCAGGCCACCGCCCCCGCCCCGATCAGCGGTCCGTCGGCCCCGAGGCCCCCCGGAACGACCCTGGCCCCCCTCGAGTGGTCGAGGCGGGCCGAACGGTCGACCTCGGCCTGCGCCGCGTTGAAGAAGGCGTCGCCGAACCCGAGGGCCACCGACCCGGCCACGCAAGCCACCTGGAGGTCGAGCAGGTTCGCCACCGATGCGACGACCCGACCCACCAGCGTCCCCGTGCGTTCGCGGGTGGCTGCATCGGCCTCCCGGGCCGGGCGACCGGTGACGGCGCCTATGGCCGAGCCCGAGGCCTCGGCCTCGAGACATCCGCGGGCGCCGCAGCGGCACTCCCGCCCGTCGGGCACCGCGATCACGTGGCCGATGTGCCCGGCGTTGCCGTCGTCGCCGTCGAGGAGCCGGCCGTCGAGCACGATCCCGCCGCCCACGCCGGTGGAGACCACCATCGCCACGAAGTTCCGCTCTTCCCGCGCCGCGCCCCGCCAGCCCTCGCCCAGCGCCAGGGCCTTGGCGTCGTTGTCGACCCAGGTCGGCAGGCCGACGTGCTCGCCCACGCGCTCGAGCAGGGGGAAGTCGCGCCACTGGGGGATGTTGAGCGGAGACACCGCCCGGCCGGCGCCGGTCATGGGCCCGCCCGTGCCGATCCCGCAGGCAACCGGCACGATCCCACCGGCCGAGCCGAGCACCCGGTCGATCAGGCCCGTCAAGGTGGCGAACAGCCCGTCGGGGCCATCTCCCCGGGTCGGGGTCCTGGCACCGGCCGACAGCCGACCGTCCTCGTCGACGAGCCCGGCGGCGAGCTTGGTGCCACCGATGTCGACAGCCAGCACGTGATCCATTCCGCCGAGCATGGCACGCGACTCCCCCGCGACCTCCACCTAGCTAACCTCGGCCCTCCAAAGCCCGAGACCGCTTCGAGGGAGCGAACCTTGCCCAGCACCGCGGAAGCCGAGCAGACGTCCGCCCGCCCCGACAGCTTCGCCGACCTGCACGCCGGCCTGGCGCGCAACATGGCGGCGGTCATCCGGGGCAAGGACCAGATCATCGACCTGGTGATCCTCAGCCTCATCTCGGAGGGTCACATCCTCGTCGAGGACGTCCCGGGAGTGGGCAAGACCACCCTGGCCAAGGCGCTCGCCGCGTCGATCGACGCTCCGTTCGGCCGCGTCCAGTTCACCCCCGACCTGCTGCCCACCGACGTCGTCGGCGTCAACGTCTGGGACCGCGGCACCAACCGGTTCGAGTTCCGCCGCGGCCCGATCTTCAACGGCGTGGTCCTGGCCGACGAGATCAACCGCGCCTCGCCGAAGACCCAGTCGGCGCTCCTCGAGTCCATGGCCGAACGGCAGGTGACCGTCGACGGCGTCACCCACCCCCTCCCAACGCCGTTCATGGTCATCGCCACCCAGAACCCCACCGACCACGAGGGCACGTACCCCCTACCGGAGAGCCAGCTGGACCGCTTCCTGATGCGGATCTCGGTGGGCTACCCCGACCGCGGCGCCGAACTGGCCATCCTCGAGGATCTGGGCGACGACTCCGACGCCGTGGCCGCGCTGCGGCCCGTCCTCTCCACCGCGCAGGTGAACGGACTGGCCGCCGCCGTGCGGACCGTCCACGTTGCGCCGGCCCTGCGCGGCTACCTGGTCGACCTCGCGGAGGCGTCGCGACGCCACCCCGACGTGTCCATCGGCATCTCCCCGCGCGCCACCCTGGCGCTCCAGCGGGTGGCGCGAGCCAGGGCGGCCACCCGGGGGCGGACGTTCGTGGTGCCCGACGACGTGAAGGAGCTGGCCCACCCGGTCCTGGCCCACCGCATCCGCCTCACTCCGGAGGCTGCGGTGCGCGGAACCCGCACCTCCGACGTGGTGGCCGAGGTCCTCGATCGCGTTCCGGTGCCCGATCCGGGCGACGCGGGGCAGACGTGACGGGCTGATGCGCTCGCTGACGCGGGCTGGATGGGCTCTCGCCGCCGGAGCCGTGATGCTGCTCGTGGCCGGCCGCCTGCTCGGCCTGCTGGAGCTGTACGTGTTGGGAACCACTGCTGCGCTCGCGGTGGTGGCCGCGCTGTTCCTGGTGAACCGACGTCCGCCGCCCCTCGCGGTCGAACGCCAGGTCCGGCCCCGTCGGGTCCACCTCGGCGACCGCTGCCGGGTGGAGCTCAGGCTCACCAACTCCGGTTCCCGCCGAACCCCGGTCCTCACGCTGGTAGATCCGGTGGAGGGGACCAGCGGCGCCCTGATGGTCCTCGCTCCCCTGGAACCCGGCGAGCCCCGATCCGCCGGCTACCGGCTCCCCACCGAGCGCAGGGGCGTCGTCCGCATCGGGCCGCTCACCGCGTTCCGCACCGACCCCCTGGGGCTCGCCAGCCGCAGGCACACCGTGGAGGGGACCGCCGAGCTGACGGTGCTGCCGGTGGTGCAGCCGTTGGGAGGACGGGTGCCCGGCGGTGGCTACGACGATCCGCTGGCCGGCGCGGCCCGCCCCGCGTCGGGCCGGTCGGGCGACGAGGACTTCGCCACGCTGAGGCCCTACGTCATCGGCGACGACCTGAGGCGCATCCACTGGCCCACGTCGGCCCGCACCGGTGAGCTCTCGGTCCGACAGGACGACCCGCCGTGGCAGGGCCACCTCACGATCCTCCTCGACGCGCGGAGCGACCGCGTCGACGCAGAAGCGTTCGAGATCGCCGTGTCGGCCGCCGCGAGCATCCTGAACGAGGTGGCGCAGCGGGGCGATCGAACCCGGCTCATCATCACCGACGGCACCGACACGGGCCCCACCGATGCCCGTTCGGCACGCGACCTGCTGCTCGAGCACCTGGCCGTGGTGCAACGCCACGAAGGGGTCTCGCTTCCCGACCCGCCGCCCGACGGCCGATCCAGCACGGGAGACCTCGTCCTGATCACCGGCCAGGTCGACGCCGACGAGGTGGCGCGCCTCTCCCACCTTCGCCACCGCTACGCCAGCACCCAGGTGGTGCTGGTGGGCGCCGGTCCGACGTCGGCCGCCACCGCACCCGGCATGAGCCTCGTCGTGCTCACGCCGGGCACCCCCTTCGCCGCCGCCTGGGATTCCGGTCGCCTCCCGACCCGGAGCGCGGTGTGAGCGCCACCGCCACCGCCGCCACCACGACCCGCACCACCCGCCTGAAGCCCGGGCTGGCGCTGGCCGAGCTGTCGCTGCTGCTGGTGCACCTGGCCGTGGTGGTGGGGTTCAACCGGCTCTACGACGGCAACGACCACCTGATCGACCTGATCGCCTTCACGGTCGTGGCCACGGTGCTCGCTGCGGTGGTACGCCGCCTCCAACTGCCCACCGCGGCCGGGTTGGTGCTCGGCTTCGGCGGAGCAGCTCTCCTCGTCACGTGGCTGCTGTTCCCCGAGACCGCCACGGCGGGCCTGCCGACCGGCGCCACGCTCGACGCGGTCGGATCGGCCATCGATGTAGCGGGCGAGCAGTTCCGGACCGTGGCCGCCCCCACCGCTCCCCTGACCGGCTTCCAGCTGTTCGCCGGGCTCGGCCTGTGGGGCTCGGTCTGGTTCGCCGACTGGGCGGCCTTCCGGTTGCGGGCCACCGCCGAAGCGCTGGCGCCCGCCACCATCCTATTCATCTTCTGCACCGTGCTCGGCTCGGGGAGCAGCCGGTTCCTGGTGGCCGTGCTCTACGCCGGCGCCGTCCTGCTGTTCGCCGCCAACCACCGGGCCCACCTCGCGGAGATGGACAACGCCTGGCTCGCCACCGCGCCGGACGTGGGCGCGCGCTGGGTCAGGCGGGCGGCGCTGGGGGCGGGAGCGGCCATCGTGGTGGTGGGCGCGGTGGCGGCGCCGCTGGTACCCGGCTACGACGACGATGCGGTGGTCCGGTGGCGCAACAAGGACACCGACGGAGGGTTGCGGACCACCGTCAGCCCCATCGTCGACCTGCGCCGGCGCCTCGTGTCCCAGACCAACCGGGAGATGTTCACCGTCAGGGCGAACCTGCCGTCGTACTGGCGGTTGACGTCGCTCCACGAGTTCGACGGCAAGATCTGGAGCAGCGGCGGCGACTACCGGAGGGCAGAGGACAGGCTCCCGAGCGAGGGCCCCATCAACACCTCCACCGAGACGATCACCCAGTCGATCCGCGTCCAGACCCTCACCGCCCTGTGGGTGCCGGCCGCGTTCCAGGCCCGGCTCGTCGACGGGCAGACCCGCGGCCTGAGCTGGGATCCCGACTCGGCGACCCTCATCGTCGACGGCAACTCGGAGAACTCGAACGGTCTCGAGTACACGGTCACCTCGGAGCGTCCGGTGCTCGACCCCGCCCTACTGGGCTCATCGCGGGGAGGCGACCCCGAAGAGATCAGGTCCCGCTACCTGTCTCTGCCGGCCGACTTCCCGGGGATCGCCGTGGCCGAAGCCCGCCGGGCCGTGAACGGAGCCACCAGCCGCTACCAGATGGCCAAGGCCCTCCAGGACTACTTCCAGGACGGCTCGTTCACCTACACCACCGACATCGAACCGGGCCACGACAACGATGCCCTCGTGGCGTTCCTCCAGAACCGCGAGGGCTACTGCGAGCAGTTCTCGGGCGCCTATGCGGCCATGGCCCGGTCGTTGGGGCTACCCGCACGGGTGGCGGTGGGGTTCACCGAGGGCGAGAGAGACCCCGAGAACCCCGACACCTTCCAGGTCCGAGGCGTCCACGCCCACGCCTGGCCCGAGGTGTACTTCCCGGAGTTCGGGTGGGTGCCGTTCGAGCCGACGCCGGGCCGGGGCATTCCGGGAGCCGAGCCCTACACCGGCCTCCCGTCACAGCAGGCCGGCGGCACCGAGGACCAACCGGAGGTCTCCACCGTCTCGACGTCGACCTCGACCACCACCACCATCGCCGGTGCGGCCAGCACCACCACGGCCCCCGAGGAGGTTCCGGTTCGGGGGACGCTTGTCGACCAGCCCCGCTCCGAGGAGCCCGGTCCCTGGCCCACGGTGATCAGGTGGGTGGCCGGCCTCTTGGCCGTCTGGCTGTTGGTGGTGCTCGCCGCGCCGCGGTTGCTGGCTGCGGCCCGACGCCGGCCCGGCACCGACGGCGCCGTGCTGTCGGCCTGGGACGACACCTTGGACCCGGTTCGTTGGGTGACGGGGCACCGGCCGCGCCCGAGCGAGAGCCACGCCGAGTTCGCCCGACGGGTCGGCCCCGACCTGGCCGAACTGGCGACGCCGTTCGCCCGGCTGGCCGATGCCGTGGAGGTGGCAGCGTGGGACGCAGCCCCGGTCGGACCCGACGTGGCC
>JAAZBK010000527.1 GCA_012513855.1 Acidimicrobiales bacterium | reverse complement strand
TCGTCCTCGGCCGGGTCGGGCAGCTCCATCTCCTTCTCGATCCCCGACAGGCCGGCGGCCAGGATCAGGGCGTACGCGAGGTAGGGGTTGACCGAGCTGTCCAGCGAGCGGATCTCGACGCGCGCCGAGCTGGCCTTCGACGGCTTGAACATCGGGATGCGGACCATCGCCGACCGGTTGTTCTGGCCCCACGTGATGTGGGCGGGGGCCTCGCCGCCGGCGGCCAGGCGCTTGTAGGAGTTCACCCACGGGTTCAGCACGGCGCTCAGCTCGGAGGCGTGGTGGAGCAGGCCCGCGACGAACTGCCGGCCCGTCTTGCTGAGGTGGTACTCCCCCGACGCGTCGTAGAACGCGTTGGTGTCGCCCTCGAACAGGGACACGTGGCTGTGCATGCCCGAACCCGGGTGCTCGGCCAGCGGCTTGGGCATGAAGGAGGCGAACAGGTTCTGCATGACCGCCACCTCCTTCACGACCACGCGGAAGGTCATGATGTTGTCGGCCATCGTGAGCGCGTCGGCGTAGCGCAGGTCGATCTCCTGCTGGCCGGGGCCGCCCTCGTGGTGGCTGAACTCCACCGAGATGCCCATCTGCTCGAGCATGTCGATCGTCATCCGGCGGAAGTCGGTGCCGGCGGTGTCGGTGGTGTGGTCGAAGTAGCCGCTGGTGTCGACCGGGGTCGGCTCGACGCCGGGCACCAGGGGCCGCTTGAACAGGTAGAACTCGATCTCGGGGTGCACGTAGAAGGTGAAGCCGAGGTCGGCGGCCTTCTTCATCGCGCGCTTCAGCACGCCGCGCGGGTCGGCGTAGGAGCGCGAGCCGTCGGGCAGGCCGATGTCGCAGAACAGGCGGGCGGTGCCGCCGGCGGCGCCGCGCCAGGGCAGCATCTGGAACGTCGAGGGGTCGGGGTGCGCGACCATGTCGGACTCGTAGACGCGCGCGAAGCCCTGGATCGACGACCCGTCGAAGCCGATGCCCTCGCTGAGCGCGCCCTCGAGCTCGGCCGGGGCGATCGCCACGGACTTCAGGAACCCGAGCACGTCGGTGAACCAGAGACGCACGAACCGGACGTCCCGCTCCTCCATCGTGCGCAGGACGAAATCAGTCTGCTTGTCCATGGGGCCATCCTGCCCCACGGGGTGTTACGTGCGGGTTACGGGTCCTCAGGGCTTGAAGGTGTCGAACGCCGAGGTGCCCCAGTCGTCCTCACCGTCGCCGTCGGCGTCCTCGTCGTCCTCGTCGGCGTAGCGCGGGTCGTTCTCCCACGCCTCGTTGCGCTCCTCCGCGCGGGCGAGGGCCTGCTCGGCCTCCTGCCGCGTGGCGTAGGGACCGAGGCGGTCGACGGCCTTGCCGCCCTCGTACTGCTCCACCTGGCCGGTGACCAGGTTGTAGTACCACTCGGTGTCGTGGGTCATCGTTGCCGCCTCCCGATCTGCGCCGTGCAGCCCCACACTATGATCGGCGCGTGACTCCCATCAAGCCTCATGCCGTCTCCGCGCGCCGTCCGGTGCCGGCCTCGATCATCCGTCCCCACTACGTCGATCGACCCGCCCCGGACCGCTACACCGGGTCGCACGTGCAGACGCCGGAGACGATCGAGCTGATGCGCGAGGCGTCCCGGATCGCGTCGGGGGCCATGTACACCGCCGCCGCGGCGATCGCGCCGGGCGTCACCACCGACGAGCTGGACGCCGTGGCCCACGAGTACATGCTCGACCACGGCGCCTACCCGAGCGCGCTCGGCTACCGGGGCTTCCCCAAGGCGATCTGCACCTCGGTCAACGAGGTGATCTGCCACGGCATCCCCGACGCCCGCCCGCTCGAGGACGGCGACCTGGTCAAGATCGACGTCACCGCCTTCAAGAACGGCGTGCACGGCGACAACTGCGGCACCTTCTACTGCGGCGACGTGGACGAGGAGTCCCGCCTGCTGAGCGAGCGCACCCATGAGGCGATGATGCGCGGCATCCGCGCCGTGAAGCCCGGGCGCGAGACCAACGTGATCGGCCGCGTGATCGAGATGTACGCCAAGCGCTTCGGCTACGGCGTCGTGCGTGAGTACACCGGCCACGGCGTGCACAGCGCGTTCCACTCGGGGCTGGTGATCCTGCACTACGACAACGAGGTCTACCGCGACGTGATGGAGCCGGGCATGACCTTCACCATCGAGCCGATGCTCGCCCTGGGCGACCCCAGCTCGCACGTGTGGGACGACGACTGGACGGTCGTGACCAACGACCTCTCCCGCGTCGCCCAGTGGGAGCACACCGTCGCCGTGACCGAGGACGGCGTCGAGATCCTCACCCTCCCCCCGGAGGAGTTCGCGGCATGACCCAGCTCGTGGCGGTGCTCGGCGTCGGGGTCGTGGCCCCGGACACCGCCGTGGTCGGCGCCGACGACCTCGGCATCAACCGCGGCGACGGGGTCTTCGACGCCGCGCGCGTGGTCGT
>JAAZBK010000526.1 GCA_012513855.1 Acidimicrobiales bacterium | reverse complement strand
CTGGAGGAGCACGTCGGACACTGCGTCGTGCAGGCAGCGTCGGAAGGCGACGAGGCCGCCACCAAGGAGAAGATCGCCGAGGCGACTCGGGCCATCGAGCGTCTCGTCCGCTCCTGATCCGCCGGGCCGGAGCGCACCGACGGCCCGCCGTCGGGCCGCGGTCGAGGCGGAACGGAACCCCGTCCCGAAACGGTCACCGGTAGGGCTCCGTTCGACCGGGCCGAGATGGCCAGTGTTGACACAGACCCTCGTCATGGCTTTCTCTACACCGCGTGTCGAAGCCACTGGTCATCGTCGAGTCGCCCGCCAAAGCCCGCACCATCGCGGGCTTCCTCGGCAACGACTTCAACGTGCAGTCTTCGGTCGGCCACGTCCGTGACCTGCCGGCCAGCGGGCTCAACGTCGACACCGACAACGACTTCGAGCCCACCTACGAGGTCCACGCCAGCAAGAAGGACGTGATCCGCCAGCTCAAGGCTGCTCTCAAGGAGGCCGACGAGCTCTACCTCGCGACTGATGAGGATCGCGAAGGAGAGGCCATCAGCTGGCACCTGCTCCAGGTGCTCCAGCCCAAGGTGCCGGTGAAGCGGATGGTCTTCCACGAGATCACCCCGGCGGCCATAGAGCACGCCGTCGACAACTGGCGCGAGATCGACGAGGGCCTCGTCGACGCCCAGGAGACCCGCCGAATCCTCGACCGGCTGTACGGCTACCCGGTCTCGGAGGTGCTGTGGCGCAAGGTCAACCGGGGTCTCTCGGCGGGCCGGGTGCAGACGCCCGCGGTGCGGCTGGTGGTCGAGCGCGAGCGCGAGCGCATCGCCTTCAACTCGGCCGACTACTGGGACGTGGGGGCGCTGTTCCCCACCGACCCCGGGTTCCCGGCCACGCTGGTCCAGGTCGACGGCAAGCGCCTGGCCACGGGCAAGGACTTCGACGACACCGGCACCCTCACCCGCGACGTCCTCGTGCTCGACGAAGCCGGCGCCAGCGGGCTGGTGTCGGGGCTGGCCGGCTCCGACTTCGCGGTGCGGTCGGTGGAGGAGAAGCCGTTCAGCTCCAAGCCCAAGGCTCCGTTCATGACCTCGACCCTCCAGCAGGAGGGTGGGCGCAAGCTCCGCATGAGCGCCGCGCAGGTCATGCGGGTGGCCCAGAGCCTCTACCAGAACGGCTACATCACCTACATGCGAACCGACAGCACCACGCTGTCAGAGACGGCTCTGAAGGCGGCCCGGGCGCAGGTCCGCGAGCTCTACGGCGCCGACTACCTGCCGGCCTCGCCCCGGACATATGACCGCAAGGTCAAGAACGCCCAAGAGGCCCACGAGGCCATCCGTCCCGCCGGCGACGCGTTCCGCACGCCCGAGTCCCTCGCCAACGAGCTGCGCGGCGACGAGCTCCGCCTCTACGAGCTGATCTGGAAGCGCACCGTCGCGTCGCAGATGGTCGACGCCCGCGGCCAGTCGGTGTCGGTCCGCATCGGCGCCACGGCGTCTGACGGTCGCGACACCGAGTTCGCGGCGTCCGGCCGGTCGATCACGTTCCCGGGCTACCTCCGGGCCTACGTGGAGGGCTCCGACGATCCCGACGCCGCGCTCGACGATCGGGAGACGCTCCTGCCGGTGCTGGCCGTCGGCCAGGCGCTGCCCACCCCGGCCCTCGAGGCCAAGGGCCACACCACCTCGCCCCCGGCCCGCTACACCGAAGCGTCGTTGGTGAAGCGGCTCGAAGAGCTGGGCATCGGTCGACCCTCCACCTACGCGTCGATCATGCAGGTCATCCAGGACCGCGGCTACGTGTGGAAGAAGGGCACCGCGCTGGTTCCCACCTGGGTGGCGTTCGCGGTCATCGGGTTGATGGAGCAGAACTTCTCCAACCTGGTCGACTACGAGTTCACCGCCCGGATGGAAGACGAGCTCGACGGCATCGCCAGGGGCGAGGTCCAGCGCATCCCGTGGCTCAACCGGTTCTGGTTCGGGGACGAGACCGGCGAGCAGACCGCCGAGCTGGTCGACGTCAACCCCGGCTCGCCGGGCCTCAAGGCGCTGGTCGACCGGGGCATGGAGACCATCGACCCCGCCGCCATCAACGTGGTCGGTCGATTCGAGACCCCCGAGGGCGAGGAGATCGTCGTCCGGCCCGGCAAGTTCGGTCCGTACCTGAAGTGTGGTGAGCGCACGGCGTCGATACCCGACGACCTGGCTCCCGACGAGCTCGACGTGTTCAAGGCCATGGAGCTGCTCGACGCCCCCAGCGGCGATCGGGTGCTCGGCACCGATCCCGAGACCGGGCTCGACGTCACCGTGAAGGCCGGGCGGTTCGGCCCCTACGTTCAGCTCGGCGATATGCCCGAGGGCACCGGCAAGGCCAAGAAGGTCAAGCCCGAGGACAAGCCCCGCACCGCGTCGCTCTTCAAGACCATGACGGTCGACCGGGTCACGCTCGAAGAAGCGCTCCAGCTCCTGGCGCTCCCGCGCACCGTCGGCGTGGATCCGTCCGACACGGGGACCATCGTGGCCATGAACGGGCGCTACGGCCCGTACCTCCGCAAGGACTTCGTCGACGAGAACGGCGTGGCCAAGAACGAGACCCG
>JAAZBK010000525.1 GCA_012513855.1 Acidimicrobiales bacterium | reverse complement strand
TCGGCCTCGACGGTCCCGAGAGCTTCACGCTCGACCTCACCGGCTGCTCACCGGGACCACCAGCCCAGCTCACCGCCTTGGAGATGGAAGCCAGCCTGCCGGCCAACGAGCTACCCGCCTACAGCTACGTCCTCCACCAGGTGATCGAGGGCGACGACTCCCTCTCGATCAGCGCCGAGGAGGCCGAGCTGTCCTGGCAGATCGTCACCCCGTACCTGACCGCCTGGGAGCGCCAGATGGTTCCGCTCCAGGACTACGCCGCTGGGTCGAGCGGGCCAGCGGACCGGTTCGAGACGAGGGAGCAGGACCCGCCGACCGCACCCTGACCGGTTCCGGCGTCAGAGGTCGAGGACGGTCCGGAGGAGCTCGTCGAGCTGCGCGACGCCGATGGAACCGAGGCGCCCCAGGCATCGGTCCAGGCGGGCGACGGAGACCGACCGCACCTGCTCGACCTGGAAAGCCGTCATGGCGTCGAGGCCGTTGTCTGCATCCGGCTCGACCACCAGGTGCAGGCTCACCCGGCGGATGGTGCTTGTGCCCGGCACGACCACGCACATCTTCAGCCGTGGGTCGTGGAGTCGCTCGTGGCTGACCACCACGGCAGGGCGCATGAAGGCCTGCTCGGGATCGGTCGGATCGGCACCGAAGTCGACCAGCCAGATGTCGCCCCGGCCGATGTCGCCTCGCCCGATGTCAACGGTCACGGAGGCCGTCGCCGGTCGTCCCTTCCAACAACGTCGTCTCCTCGGCGAGCGAGGCGAGCTGGCTGTCGGTCAGCGAGTCGAGCTCGTTCTCCAGGTTGTCCCACCACTCGTCACGCCCAGTTGGCAGCGGCTCCAACAGCAGCCCCCCATCGACCTCGCGGATGCGAACCGTGCCAGGTGCGGAGCCGAGCACGTCTCGCATGGAGCGGGGAACGACGAGCCTGCCCTGGCGGTCCATGGAAAGCTCTTCGACACGTGCCATGCGTGCCACGATATCACCACGCCCCCGAAGGGCAGCCCTCCGAGCAGCCTCTGAGCGCACTCCGGCAACCCGACCGGGCTACCTCGGAGGGATCGAGTGGCGTGTGGCGTGCTGGCGCTGCAGCACCGCCGCCGCGCTGACCTCGGGGCGGAGATCGATCTTGCGCAGGAGCTGGGCGTTGGCGGCCACCACGACCGTCGACAGCGACATCAGGACCGCGCCCACCGACATGGGCAGCACGAATCCCACGCCGGCCAGCACGCCGGCGGCCAGGGGGACGGCGAGCAGGTTGTAGCCGGCGGCCCACCACAGGTTCTGCTTCATCTTGCGGTAGGTCGCCCGGGACAGCTCGATGACCGAGAGCACCGAACGAGGGTCGGAGCTGGCGAGGATCACGCCGGCCGACGCGATGGCCACGTCGGTGCCGGCCCCGATGGCGATCCCCACGTCGGCCTGGGCGAGGGCCGGCGCGTCGTTGACGCCGTCTCCCACCATGGCCACCTTCCTGTCCTCCTCCTGGAGACCGGAGACGGTCGCGGCCTTGTCCTCGGGACGGACTCCGGCGAAGACGCGGTCGATGCCGAGCTCGCCGGCCACCTGCTGGGCCACCGCCTCCGCGTCGCCGGTGATCATCACCACCTCCACCCCGAGCGCGTGCAGTGCGTCGACCGCGTCCCGGGAGTCGGGGCGCACCTCGTCGGCCAGCTTCAGACCTCCGATAACGGCTCCGTCGCAGACCACGTGGAGGATGATCGCCCCTTCGGTTCGCCACCGTTCAGCCGCCGGGATCTCGTCACCGGCGATCTCTTCCAGAAGGTACGGGCCCCCCACCCGTACCTCGTGGCCCTCGACGGTGGCGGTCACGCCGACGGCAGGAGACGAGGTGAACCCGCTGGCCGGGGCCACGGTCAGGCCACGTTCTCCGGCGGCCCCGACGATCGCCTTGGCCAGGGGGTGCTCGCTGTCCGACTCCGCGGCGGCGGCCATCGCGAGCACCTGCTCCGCATCCAGGTTCCCAACGGGTTCGACGTCGAGCACGGTGGGCTCGCCCTTGGTGAGCGTTCCCGTCTTGTCGAAGAGGACCGCGTCGACGGTGCGCATCGATTCCAACGCGAGCCGGTCCTTGATGAGCACCCCGCCACGAGCGGCTCGCTCCGTGGCGATCGACACCACCAGCGGGATGGCCAGACCCAGCGCGTGCGGGCAGGCGATCACGAGCACCGAGATGCTGCGGATCACAGCCGCATCGGAGCCGTCGACGACCGCCCAGACCGTCGCGGTGATCGCTGCAGCCACCAGCGCGTACCAGAACAGGAGCGCAGCCGCCCGGTCGGCGATCCGCTGGGCCCGGGACGACGAGCGCTGGGCATCGGCCACCAGCCGGTTGATGCCGGCCAGCGTGGTGTCGTCGCCGATGGCGGTGATCTCCACCCGCAGGCCGGAGTCGGTGGCCACCGTCCCGGCCGTGACCGGCTCTCCCTCACCCCGCGCGACCGTTCGAGATTCGCCGGTGATCATCGACTCGTCCATGGCGGCACGGCCGTCGACTATCCGACCGTCGGCGGGCACGCTCCCGCCGGGGCGCACGATCACGACGTCGCCCACCCTCAGATCGGCGGGTGTCACGGCGACGATGGCTTCACCGTCGACCCGCTCCGCTTCGTCGGGTAGCAGCGCCGCCAGCGAATCGAGCGCGGAGGTCGTCTGGGCCAACGACCGCATCTCGATCCAGTGGCCCAGCAGCATGATCACGATCAGGAGGGCCAGCTCCCACCAGAACTCCAGATCCTGGTGGACCCAGCCCAGCGTCGCCGACCACGACGCGAGGAAGGCCACCGTGATGGCCAACCCGATCAACATCATCATCCCGGGCTTGCGCTGCCTGGCCTCGTCGACCGCGCCCTCCAGGAACGGACGCCCACCCCACACGTACATGACCGTGCCCAGCACGGCGGCGATCCAGTGGGTGCCGTCGGGGACGTCGTAGCCGACCAGATCGGCGAACATCGGCGAGAACCCGACCACCGGGATCCCGATCAGCAGGTTGATCCAGAACAGTCGCCGGTACTGCTCGACGTGGTCGCCGTGGTCGTGGTGCCCGCCGTGGTCGTCGTGACCGCCGTGGTCGTCGTGACCGTCGTGACCGTCGTGACCGTCGTGACCGTCGTGACCGTCGTGACCGTCGTGACCGTCGCGACCGGCATGGTCGCCGTGACCGGCATGGTCGCCGTGACCAGCATGGTCGCCGTGACCAGCATGGTCGTCGTTACCTGCATGGTCTCGGTGCCCGGCATGGTCTCGGTGCCCGCCGTGATCGAGGTGGTCGTGCTGCTCGCCGTCGTGATCGCGGTGGCCAGCGTGGCCGTGATCGCTTTGGTCTTTGTGGTCAGCGGGGTCGGCGTCGGTGTGGTCGGTGTGGTCGTCCATCAACCGTCGTCACCGCCGAGGGCATCGAAGAGGAGGTTGAGACCTTCGCCCATGGTCGGGTGGGTGATCACAGCGTCCCGCACCTGCTGGTATCGCAGGCCTCCGAGCATGGCCATCTGCAGGGCGGTGACCACCTCGCCGCTGTCCCGACCGAACAGCGCGGCGCCGAGGATCAGGTCGGTATCGCCGTCGACCACGGCCTTCCACGTTCCCACCGTGTCGCGTGCCGTCTTGGCCCGCGGGATGGCGGCAGTGGCCAGCGTCGCGACCCGAACGCGATGGCCACGCGCCCGCGCCTCGGTCTCGGTCAGGCCCACCCGCGCCAGCTCCGGCGTGGTGAACACGGTGTAGGGCACGAGTCGGTCCGTGGTGGCCGCGTCTCCGCCGGAGAGGTTCTCGCGGATCACCCGGAAGTCGTGCCACGACAGGTGGGTGAACTGCATCCCTCCGGTGACGTCGCCTGCGGCCCACGTGTGCGGCGCGGTGGTGCGCAGGTGATCGTCGACCTCCACGAAGCCTGCTTCGGTCACCTCCACGCCAGCGCTGTCCAACCCGAGCTCGGCGGTCACCGGAGCACGGCCGGTGGCCACCAGCAGGTCGCTGCCCTCGACAGCCGAGCCGTCAGCCATCGCGACGATGATCCGGCCCCCGGGGATGGGACGGTCGACCGAAGCTGCCCGCGAGCCGAGTCGCACCTCTACCCCCTGTGAGCGGAGCGCGCCGGCGACCGTTTCGGCGACATCAGGATCCTCCCGCGGCAGGAGTTGCGCGCCTCCGTGGACGATGGTCACCGCGGTTCCGAAGGTGGCGAACATCGAGGCGAACTCGCACCCGATGTAGCCGCCACCGATGATCAGCAGGGACTCTGGGATGCGTTCGAGCTGGAGGATCGTCTCAGAGGTCCAGGCCTCGGCCGCGTCCAACCCGGCGATGTCGGGCACGGCCGGGCTCGTGCCCGTGTTGATGACGACGTCGACACCGCTCACGAAGCGGCGGGACCCGTCGGCCACGTCGATGGCGACCGTGCGCTCGGCGAGGAAGCGGGCCGTGCCCAGCACGAAGTCCATGCCCGACTCGGCGAACATGTCGCGGTGGGCGTCGACCATGCCGGCTACCACGGTCTCCTTGTGGCGGCGCAGCAGGTCGAGCGCCACGGTCGGTTCGCCCTCGACCGCGACCCCCATCTCAGCGGCCCGTCGGGTGAGCCGAAGGGTCCGGGCCGACTCCACCAGCGCCTTGGTCGGGATGCACGCCACGTTGATGCACGTACCGCCGATCTTGTCCCGCTCGACCATCAACACCCGCCGGCCGGCCCGGGCTCGGTCCATGGCCAGCGACTTCCCTGCCTTGCCCCCGCCGACCACCAGCAGGTCGACCTCTTCGACCTCTTCGGAGTCGGAGTCGGTGTCGGTGTCGGTCACGAGCTCACTGCTGGGCAAGGCGAACCTCCAGGCGTGGCGGATACGGCAACTACCCCGACCGACGGACCCTACCCACGTCCTCGGACGACGAGACCGCCCTCGGCGGGCCGTGTGCTCCAGACGGGTCCCCCGCGATCCCGTGGTAGACCCCCCTGGAGGAGCAGCGCGACATGGCAGACGCTTCGAACATCGAGGTCCACCGGGTCTACGAGGACCACCTTCCCGACGCCGGCCATCGGGTGCTGGTCGATCGGCTCTGGCCCCGTGGCGTGGCCAAGGCCGATCTGCACCTCGACGAGTGGTGCAAGGACGTCGCTCCCAGCACGGATCTGCGCCGTTGGTACGGGCACGACCCCGACCGGTTCGAGGAGTTCGCCGGTCGCTACCGGGATGAGCTGGCCGCCGGCCCGGCGAGCGAAGCGGTGGCCCGGTTGGTGGCCATCGCCGGGTCCAGACCCCTGTTGTTGTTGACCGCCACCCGAGCCGTCGAGATCTCCGGCGCAGAGGTTCTCCGCCGGCACCTGGAGCAGCAAGGGCGGTAGCCGGGGCTGAGAGCATCGACCCTCGGGCGGATCGGGTTCACCGCCCGGACGGGATCTCTATGGCGATCACCTCGCCGCTGGCGCAGACGTCGTCACCGGCCGACAGCTCGATCTCGACCACGACCTTGCGGCCGTCGTGGCTCTTCAGCCGTCCTCTCACCGTCAGCTCGACGCCCATCGGCGTGGGCCTGCGGTACACCACGTTCAGGGTTCCGGTGACGAAGTGGGGTGGCGGGGCCTCTCCGATGGTCTCGCCGCGCTCGCGCTGCACGAACGCCGATGCCGACCCCGTGCCGTGGCAGTCGATCAGGGAGGCGATCAACCCGCCGTAGGCGTGTCCCGGCATCCCGCCGGTTCGACCGGGGTCGGGACGGTGACGGGTGACGGTCTCATCGCCTTCGAGGTAGGTCTTCAACTGCATGCCGTCGGGGTTCGCCGCGCCGCAGCCGTAGCAGTGAGCGAACTCTTCCGGGTACGTGTCCTGGATCGCGGTGGCCACGGGCACCTCACTGGGTCGGCTCCAGCCCCATCCAACCACGGACCATCGAACGGGGGGGGTGACGCGGCCTCGGCCAGGTGGTACCTCCGAGCGGTCGTGGCCGGAGCCCTGGCGATCGCCCCCGACCTGGAACGCCACGCCACCTGACGACAGGTCGAATCTCACTGCACCGCGGTGACTCGCCGCTGGTACGGTCCTGACCCCCTTGCCACCGGAGCACCACCGTCGGCTCGGGTCAGAGCGCCAACCGGGAGGGATGGACGATGGGTGACTTGTGGGCCGACCTTGCTGGGGCCTGGGGCACGGCCACGGACCTGACCATGCACGAGGCGCTCGACCGCTGGCTGGACCGCATGGAGGTGCTCTACACCCACGACCACGACCAGCGGCCCTACCGGACCAGGCCCATCCCCACCGGGCTGCCGGCGCTCAACCGCGTGGTCGGGGGCGGCCTTCGATGCCGAGGTCTCACCACGCTCGAATGCGAGAAGCTCTTCCAGGGCGACGCCGTCCTGGCCACCGTCGCCCGCCGCATCAAGACGACCGTGCTGCTGGCCGGATCGCACATGGCCGATCTCACCGCCGACGTGCTGGTGGGCGAAGCTCAGATCTCACCCCGAGACGCGGCGCGCGGCACGTTGACCGACGAGGACTGGGCAAGGATCAGCAGCGCGGTCGGCTACCTGAGCGACCGCCACATCCGGTTGACGTCGGTCGGGACCCTGGCGGGTCTGCACTCGCTGATCGTCGACTTCCCGGAGGTGACCTCGGTGCTCGTGCTGCGGGCCGAGCGCTTCGGCCGGATCGACGACACCCTCATGACCCTGGCCGAGTTGGCCGAGGAGTACAACGTGGCGATCCTGGCCGCCACCCGGCCGATCCGTTCGTCGCTGTCCGACATCGAGCGCCTGCGCCGGGTGGGCGTCGTGCCCGCTCCAGGCGGCCGCCACTACGCCCTGCTTCGCCTGGACCGCGACGTCGTGAGCACCCGCCCGATCGAGATCGACCAGAGCGGCACATGGTGTCGCTGAAGGCGATCGACGTCGACGCGGCACTGGATCTCGTCAGCCCGATGCTCAGGACGACGGGCCGTCGAGGGTCTCGGCCACCAGTCGACCGAGGGTCTCCACCTGCGAGGCGATGTGGTCGGTCCACGGGAAGCCGGTGTTGAGGCGGAGGTGGTCGCGGAACCCACCCGATGCGGAGAACAGCGGACCGGGAGCGATGTGTATGCCCTCGGCCGCGGCACGCTCGTAGAGGGCCAGCGAGTCCAGGCCGGGCACCTGGACCCACAGGACGTGGCCGCCCCGCGGGTCGGTGTGGCGGGTGCCGTCCGGGAACGCTCCGTCGACGGCGTCGATCATCCTCTCCATCTGCTCGGCGTAGAGACGACGAACCCGCCGGAGGTGGCGGTCGAATCCGCCGCCCTCCACGAGGGCCGCCAGCGCCAGTTGAGGTGCCGTCGGGCTCGCCTGGTTGACCACCAGCTTCAGGTGCTCGAACTCGTACTGGTACCGGCCCGGAACAGCCCATCCGATGCGCATCCCGGGCGAGACGGTCTTGGAGAACGATCCGCAGTACAGGACCGTTCCCCTGGTGTCGAAGGCCTTGACCGCCTTCGGACGACTGCCGTCGAACGCCAGGTCGCCGTACACGTCGTCTTCCACGAGCGGTACGTCGTGGGCGTCGAGCAGGTCGACCAGGGCCTTCTTGTGGGCGTCGGTCATGCACGACCCGGACGGGTTGGAGAAGTTCGACACGATCGCCACCGCCGCCACCCGCTGGCGCGACACCACCTTTCCAAGCACGTCGAGGTCGATGCCCCGGCGGGGGTGGGAAGGCACCTCGATGACCTTGCGGTCCAGCGACGCGAGGACCTCCAGCAGCGCGTAGTACGCGGGACTCTCGATGGCCACGGTGTCGCCCGGACGGGTCACGGCGCGGATCGACAGGTAGACCGCCTCCTTGGCGCCGCTGGTGATGACGACGTCGTCGGGTGAGACCGAGTAGCCGGCGTCGAGGCCGTGCTGGGCGACGGCGCGGCGCAGCTCGGGGCTACCCGGCGGAGCGTCGTAGGAGTGGCACACCGTCGGCTGGAGCCGCATCGCCTGGGACAGGAGACGGTTGACGGTGGTGATGGCCATCAGTTCGGTCCCCTGGACCGCGGCGCCGAGCGTGGGGCGCTGGGGGTTGCCGATGCCGAGGTTGAGGCGCAGGGAGAGCGCAGCATCCAGACGCCGAGCACGCGTCGAGTGGGCGGGAACCGCTGGCTCGAGCACCTCTGGCCGGGAGCGCTCGACGAAGAAGCCCGATCGGGGACGTGACCGCACCAGACCACGAGACTCGAGCAAACGGCAGGCCTCCACTGCGGTGGTGACGCTCACCTCGTGCTGCTCGCGCAGGCGGCGCACCGACGGGATCCGGCTCCCCGGCGGGTAGACGCCCTCCTCGATCTGTCGGGCGATCGAGTCCGCCAGCTGCACGTAGAGCGGTTCCATCCACGGGAACTGTAGTGCAGTACAGACCATCCCTATCTCGGCGATGGACCCATCTGTACCGGTCGACAATCCGGGCACCTGTCCCTTACGCCACGAGCAAACCGTTCCTACGGTGACCTCATGGTTCACACCGGGTTCTCGTCCGAGGTGGTGTGGGAGGTCGACCCTCCCGCCGATGGAGATCCGCGCTCGCTGAGCGCTCAGCTCGACGCGATCGGCGACGTGGTCGACTCCGTGCTCGTGCCCGACAACCACACCGGGCGGGCCACCGTGTCGTCCATCGCCGTGGCCCGGCGCGTGAGGGAGCACGGGCTCCGCCCCGTGGCCTGCCTGAACGCCCGCGATCGGAACCTGCTGGGGCTGCGGCGCGACCTCATCACGTGCGCCTTCGAGGGCGTCGACGACGTCCTGCTCGTCTACGGCGACGATCCCTCGGTCGGTTCCCGGGCGGGTGACCTCACCGTCCGCCAGATGCTCGACGAGTGCCGCACCCAGGCACCCCAGCTCCGGGTCGGGGTCACCACCCGCCTGTCCCGCGTCCCGCAGTGGAAGTTGTCCGCCGACCGGCTGTTCGTGCAGGTCTCCTACGACCTCGACGCGATCCGGGCGTGGCGCGACGCCGTCGACTTCGACGGGCCCGTCATACCAGCGGTGATGGTGATCCCCTCGGTCCCGATGGCCGAGCGCCTCGCAGCCCGGGTACCCGAGCTACGGGTCCCTTCACCCTGGCTCGACGCCATCGCATCCGATCCCGCTGCCGGCACCGAGCTCGCCATCGACCTGGCCGAGCGGATCCTGGACACCGGGGAGTTCGCCGGCGTCCACATCGTGAGCGGCCGCCAGCACCTCGCCACGGCGGCCCGGCTGCGATCCAGGTCGACCTCGCGATCCCGTTGCCCGGTGGCCGTCTGACCATCCGAAGCCGCCGCCGTGGCCCGCCCATCGTCCATCACGCAAGGAGCCTCATCATGACCGTCACCGCGAACCTCGGCTTCCCCAGGATGGGAAGCGGCCGCGAGCTGAAGTGGGCGCTCGAGGTCGCCTGGCGCACCGGCGATCACAGCGAGCT
>JAAZBK010000524.1 GCA_012513855.1 Acidimicrobiales bacterium | reverse complement strand
TCGACCGAGCGGGTGGACACACCCGAGACGTAGGCCTCCATCACCACCGCGTAGAGGGCCCGGTCGATGCGCCGGCGGTGCTCGAGGATCGACGGGAAGAACGACCCCCGCCGCAGCTTCGGGATGCCCAGCTCGATGTCACCAGCCTGGGTCGCCAACAGGCGCGGCCGGTGACCATTGCGCTCGTTCACCCGCTGCTCGGAGCGTTCGTGGCTCTTCGCGGATGAGCGGGGTGTGAGGGTCCCGGGCGCGTAGCAGGGGCCCTGCGAACCTGACGGTGTCGAAGCCGATCAGAGTCGAGGTGCCCCTGCTGTGTTGAACGCTTCGCGCGCGTGTGAGGTGTTGGTTGGTCTGCCGGCGGTGAACATCCTCGAGGTCCGCGAACCGCTGGTCGGACGCCTCGAGATCACGGTCGGTTCACACCCCGCTGAAACGCGAAACGCCGCTCAAGTTCGGTTCCTGATCTGCCGATGATGAGGGTTCGTTCTGTGCCGATGGAATCGGGAGTCCGCAAATGAGGCATCGCACGGCAAGTCGGTCCGGGTGTCTCGGATCGTTGGCGGTCGTGGTATTCGCCGCGGCCTTGGTGGTTGTGTCTCCCGCCGAGCGAGCGGTTGCGTTGTCTGGAAGTGTTGAACCGCACTGGATGTGATGGAGGCTCGGTCTATTGGATTCCAACCCCGATGGGGTCGGCCTGTTGGGCAGCGTAGAACGCTGCTTCGAACTCCGCGGGTGGCACGTCGTCGCAGTGGCCGTGGAGGCGGTCGTGGTTGAACCAGTGCACCCACGACAGGGTGGCGAGCTCGAGCTCGTCGACGTCGGCCCAGGGCCTGGGGGCGTCGGGTCCGTAGACGCACTCGGTCTTGTAGAGCCCGTTCGTGGTCTCCGCGAGCGCATTGTCGAACGAGTCGGCGATGGTGCCGATCGAGGGTCTGGCTCCGATCTCGTCGAGGCGTTCGGTGAACCGCACGCTCGTGAACTGCGACCCGGCGTCGGAGTGGGTCACGAGCCCGACGAGCCGGCGGCTCCCTCTGGAGCGCCTGGCCATCTCGAGGGCGTCGAGGACCATGTCGGTGCGCATGTTCGACGCGGCCCGCCAGCCGACGATGCGGCGGGAGAACGCGTCGACGATGAAACACACGTACGCCATGCCGGATCTCGTCGGTACGTAGGTGAGGTCAGTGACCCACAACGCGTCCGGTCGGTCCGCGGTGAAGACCCGGTTGACCAGGTCCGGTGCCCTCACCGCGTCGGGGTCACCGACGGTGGTGAAGATCCGCTTGCGGCGTCGCGACACGCCCTCGATGCCCAGCTCGCGCATCAAGCGGGCGGTCTGGTCCCGGCCGATGTCATGACCCGCTCGGCGGGCTGCCTTCCAGAGCTTGCGGGCGCCGTAGACCTTGCGGTTCACCACCCACAGCGCCATCAGTACCTGCATCATCGCTGCGTCGCGCACCGCCCTGGCCGAAGGCTCCCGCTCGCGGCGTTTGGCGGCGTAGTACGTGCTCGGAGCCATCTGCAGGGCCTTGCAGATGGGCTCGACTCCGAACTGGTCACGGTGGCCGTCGATGTAGTCGACGATCAGCGCTGTGGGCGGTCGAGCTCCGCC
>JAAZBK010000523.1 GCA_012513855.1 Acidimicrobiales bacterium | reverse complement strand
GAGACCTGTTCTCCAAGCTCGCCCGCGACAAGTTCGGCCAGCACGAGCTGATCCGGTCCGGCCTCGGCCACGAGCGATCGTCGGACACCAAGGCGTACGAGTTCGGCGATCCGTTCAACCTCCACATCGAGCGCACCATCCGCAACGCGGTGGCCCGCTCGGGCGGAGGAACCCCGGTCCGCCTGTCACCCGAGGACTTCGAGATCGAGCAGACCGAGCAGACCACCCGGTCGGCCACCGTGCTCATGGTCGACCTCTCGCTGTCGATGCCGATGCGCGACAACTTCCTCGCCGCCAAGAAGGTGGCCATGGCGCTGCACTCCCTAATCAGCACCCAGTTCCCGCGCGACTACCTGGGCCTGGTGGGCTTCAGCGAGGTGGCCCGCATCATCGAGCCCCGCGAGCTGCCGGAGGTGTCGTGGGACTACGTGTACGGCACCAACATGCAGCACGGGTTCATGCTGGCTCGCAAGCTGCTCTCGCGGGAGCACGGCACCAAGCAGATCATCATGATCACCGACGGTGAGCCCACGGCCCACCTCACCGCCCACGGCGACCCCGTCTTCCACTACCCGCCCACCCAGGAGACGGTCGACGCCACCCTCACCGAGGTGATGCGCGCCACCCGCGAGAGCATCCGCATCAACACGTTCATGCTCGACGCTACGCCGTACCTCCAGCGCTTCATCGAGCAGCTCACCGAGCTGAACCGGGGCCGGGCGTTCTTCACCACCCCCGACACCCTGGGCGACTACGTGCTGGTCGACTTCCTGGAGAGCCGCCGCCAGATGTCGACGCGCGGGGCGGGCCGCCGCGCCGGCTGAACCCCAGCGCGGCGAGGGCCACACTCTCAGGCGCTCGGATCCGTCCAGACCGCGAGCGGGTCGTCGTCGGCGTCGAAGTAGGCCACGACCACCGGGGCGTCGAGGTCCACCGAACCCGGGACGGCCACCCGTGCCCGCTCGATCCCCGAGAGGTCCCTGCCTTCGCTGAAGCGCAGGCCTGCCTCGCGGGTGAAGCCTTCGGACTCGTACACGCTCGCCACCTCCTGGCGAACGTCGCGACGGCCCGCTTCCATCATCGCCCGGTCGATCTCGGCTTCGAGGGTCTGCCCGTCGCCGTCGACGTACCAGACGACCGCTCGGTGGGCCTGGTCGGGGTGGGCGAACAACAGCTCCACCTCGCCGCCTGCCTCGATCATCACCGGCCGGCTGGCGCCGAGATCGCGGGAGCTGCTGCTGAGCGACCACTCCCCGCCGCGCCGGAGCGTCATGGCGGCGGAGCGGTCGGCCCCGGGGAAGGTCACCCAGAGGTGGCGGACCACCACGTCCGACTCGTGGTCGAACTGGAAGGCCTCCTCGAGGCTCGCTGTGGCGGCAGCGTCGGGTCCGAGGGCGTCCTCGAGGAGGGTTCGGACGGCCTCGTCGGACGACCCGAAGCCATCGAAGGTGAACGGCTCGCCGGGATGAGGGTCCAGCTGGAACCCCTGGGCATCGCTGCCGGTCACCACCTGGTCGGTCGGGGCGTCGAGGCCGCCCAGGACGAGGGCGGCGCCCCCGACGGCCAGGGCTGCGGCTGCGGCACCGGCTGCCACCCACCGGCGGGGACGCACCGCGGCCGTCCCTGCCGGGGGTTCGAATCGCCGGGACGGGGCCGCAGCCGGCGCAGGTGCGGGCCCGGAGATGCCGTTCGCCTTCTCCCGAAGCAGGTCGCGCAGTCCGCGCTCGAGGTCGTGGTCGTGGAGGTCGGTGGGGTTGGTCATGGCTTCATCTCCCGGCGGAGGTCGCGCAGGGCGCGGTGGATCAGGGTTCGGACGGTGGCGCGACGGCAGCCGAGGATCCCGGCGATGTCGTCGTCGGGCAGGTCGGCGTAGTACCGCAGCACCACGGCGGTCCGCCGTCGTTCGTCGAGCCGTTGGAGGGCGTCCCACAGCTCATCGGGATGGTCGATGCTCACCTCGGGGGCGCTCGGCTGGTGCCGGGCCACCACCTGTTGGTGGCGACCCCAGTCGCGGGTGGCGTTGACCACCGACGCCCGCAGGTATCCGGCCGGGTTGTCGATCTGACCCCAGGCGGGCCGGGCGGCCAGGAACACGTCCTGCACCAGCTCCTCGGCCACCGCCCGGTTGCCGGTCATCAGGTAGGCCAGGCGGGTGAGGGACAGCCATTGCTCCTCATAGGCGTCGACGAGGTCCTGGGGCCATGTGGCCGTGGACGGTTCCCGTCGGCGCTCCGGTGGCGGCGCTCCGGGGGCTCGGGATCGCACCTGGCCGCTCCGGGGGTCGGTGGTGGTCGTGGTTCGCATCACAACGATGACGGGCCAGCACCCCGATGTGTTCCCGAGAATTCGACGGTCATCACGATCCCCTGGTCGCGGGGACGCCGGGTCGCGGCCTAGCGCGGGCTCCTCTTGGCGGCTGTCCTCTTCGAGCCCGATGTCTTGGCTCCTGTGGCCTTCTTCTTGGCGCCGGCCGTCTTCTTCGCAGTCGGCTTCTTCTTGGCCGCCACCTTGGCAGGCGGCTTCTTCTTCACGGCCGCCTTGGCCGCCGCCTTGGCAGCCGGCTTCTTCTCGGAGCCGGCGATGTTGCTGGCCGGCGTCGGGGGCGCGCCGGTGTCGACCGGGATGGGGGTGATCTCCCGTTCGCTACGACGGCCTCGCGTGCGGGCAGCGGAAGCCGGCGTGGCAGAGCCGGTGTCGGTGTCGGTGGAGCCGGCGTCGGTGGTGCCTGTGTCGGTCGCCCGGAGCCGCCGGTCGAGGAAGTCGTCGAGCACTCGGGCGATCGCTTCGGGTTCCTCCACCGGGAGGGTGTGGCCGGCGTCGGGGAAGGTGACCAGCTCGCTGTCGGGTATCCGGTGGTGCATCGTCTCCGAGCACCGGGCCGGGGTGAAGACGTCGGCTCCGGCTGCCACCACGAGCGTGGGTGCGGTGATGGTCGCAAGGAGGTCGGCGGCGGAGTGGTCGCGCATGGCCGCCGCCATCAGCACCATCACCGCCGGATCGGTGGCCTTGAGGTGGAGCAGGTACGGGTGCAGGTCCTCCTGGCTGCACTTCGGGCCGGCGGCCTTGGCCAGCCGGGCCCCGAAGTGGCCGACGTTGGCGGGGCCGATGGTCAGCCAGATCGGTGCGAGGACCTCGGGTAGCCACCTCATCACCGCGGCGCCGACGGGGAACAACAGGTTGCCGATCGACTGGCCGTAGAAGGTCTTCGCAGGGTTCTCGAACGTGCCGGCCAGCAGTGCCAGGGCCGCCACGCGGTCTGGTGCCTGGCGGTACAGCTCCAGGGCGGTCTGGGCTCCCATCGAGTGGCCGATGACGACGAAGCGGTCGATCCCGGCGTCGTCCACCACCGCCTTGAGGTCGCGGGCGATCCGGGGCATCGAGACGTCGTCGATGGTGAGGTTCCTCGCGCCCCGTCCGGGGTTGCGGGGGAGTCCCGACATCCCGTGGCCGCGGGTGTCGGGGATGACCACCGGGTGGCCGCGGTCGACCAGGGCCGGCACGAGCCTGCCCCAGTAGGCGTCGCTGCACGACCAGCCGTTGGCCAGCACCACCGGGATGTCGGAGCCCGCCGGGTTGCGGACCGTGTACGCGATGGTGGTGCCGTCGTCGGCCACGACGCGGCGTTCCTTGGGGAAGAGGGCGTAGTGCGCGTCGGCGTCGGCGCCCGGTTCCCACGGCTTGTCGGCGGTCTGAGTCACCCTCGAATCATCGCATCGTCGCCGCCGGCCACCGGAAGAACCTGACACGAAGTTCAACTTCCGCTTGCGAATTGGGTTCAGAACGGCGACAATCACACCGATGTAATTCCAAACGTGGTATTGGCCGCCGGAACCCCGGTAGGCGGTGCCACCCCGACGCAGGTGACCGATCGAACGTCACGTAGTCGCCGTTCGGCACGAGCAAGGGGAACCATGTACGACACATCAGATGAGCTCGAGACCAAGGGATGGCAGGACCTCGCCAACTGCCTGGGGGTCGATCCAGACCTGTTCTTCCCGGAGCGCGGCGCGAGCACCCGTGAGGCCAAGGAGGTCTGCCGGGGCTGCGTGGTCCGCGAGGACTGCCTGGAGTACGCCCTGGCCAACGGCGAGAAGTTCGGCATCTGGGGTGGCCTGAGCGAGCGTGAGCGCCGCCGCATCCGGCGTCAGCGCTCGTCGGCCCGTCGCGCCGCCATGGAGGGCGAGGCCGCCGACGGCGTCGGCGCCTGATCTCAGCGCCTCTCCAGCTGGGCCTCGATCGTCCGGTCTTCGGCCAGGCCCAGTTCGCCCCAGCGTTCCGGCGGGATGCGTCCGAGAACAGCTCGCGGCAGCAGCCCGACCAGCTCGCAACCAGCAACCTCGGCGTGCTCGGCCACGGCATCGGTGGCCGTAGCGGGGTCGACCACCTCTGGCGCGATCAGGTTCATCGACACCTGAACGCGGTGGCCGACCTGTAGTCCGAGCGTGCGGAGGTTCGGGCTGCGGATCTTGCGGGCGACGGCCCTGGCCAGCGACAGGTCGGGGTCGGCGAGCCACACGTTGTAGGCGATCAACGGCAGGCGTGCTCCGACGGCCATGGCTCCCGCCGTGGGGTGCGGGTCGCTCACCCCGTGGTCGGGTTGGAGGACGGTGAAGGCGTCCCTCCGGATGTCGGGCAGCGTGCGCTCGGGGCCGTAGACGAAGCACGGCACGCCCAGCTCCTCTGCTGCCCAGGCGGCG
>JAAZBK010000522.1 GCA_012513855.1 Acidimicrobiales bacterium | reverse complement strand
TGGAGCTGGTCCACCTCGGGTCGCTCTACCACGACGACGTGATCGACGAGGCCACCACCCGCCGGGGCGTGGAGAGCGTCAACTCCCGCTGGGGCAACCTCCGGGCGATCCTGGCCGGCGACTTCCTCCTGGCCAAGGCATCTGAGATCGCCGCGTCGCTCGGCGTGGAAGTGGCGGGCCTTCTTGCAGCCACCATCGGACGGCTGTGCGAGGGCGAGGTACGTGAACTCCAGGACGCCTACCAGGTCGACCGCACCGAGGAGGCCTACCTCGCGTCGATCGAGGGCAAGACGGCGTCGCTGCTCTCGTCGGCCTGCCGCATCGGCGGGATCGTGGCCGACCTTCCCCGGCCCGACATAGACCGCCTCACCGAGTTCGGCCTGGCCTACGGCATGGCGTTCCAGATCGTCGACGACGTCCTCGACGTGGTGGCCACCGACGAGCAGCTCGGCAAGCCCGCCGGCCACGACCTGGTCGAGGGCGCCTACAACCTCCCGGTCATCCGGGCGCTGAAGGGCCCCGAGGGCGACGAGCTGCGTTCCGTCCTGGGTGGCCCGATATCGGGCGAGCCGTGGGAGCGGGCCCGCGATCTGGTGCGCCGGAGCGACGCCATAGACCAGTCGGTCGCCGTCGCCCAGAGCTACGTCGACCGGGCGGTGGAGCTGCTGGTCCCCTTCGGCGAGCGCCCCCACGCCGTGGCCCTCGCCGGCGCCGCCCGCCACCTCCTCACCGACCTCGACAAGGTCCGCGCCACCACCGTCTGAGCCGGTCGACTCCGGTTCAGGAGCCACTCGCCGATCACGAGGAGATCGGGCAACCCAACGTGAAGAAGTATTCGCCGGCGACGCCTCCGTAGACCAGCACGTCGGTTCCGTCGTACGCCGTGAAGGTTCCCTGCACGCCGTCCTCGCCACGCCGGGCGTCGAGTTCGAGATCACCGCGGATGCTCGCGCCATGCCAGTGAGCCGGCAGAGCGCCTGCCTTGTTCACGAGCCGCAGACCTTCGACCTCGATCATCAAGCCTCCACAGGAGGTGTCATTGACCGTGGCGGTGACCTCGCCGTAGTCGCCCAGGCGGATGGCGGTATCGCGGTTGGTCCACCACCAGGCACCGATGGCGGCGATCAGCGCCACGACGATCACCGCTGCCACGGCCGGTCTCGTTCGCTGGTTCATCGCTCTCAGTTCGGCGACGGGATGGTCACACCCCAGGTGGGGCGGCTGTCGATGATCGCCTTGGTGCGGTCGTAGCTCCCCTGGAGCTCGCCGCGCAGGCCCGGCGGGGTGCCGGGGTTGCGGAGCGCGTACGGGACGGGGATCACGCGGTGGGTGGCCATGTCGACCCAGGTGGGAACGGCCTCGATGTTGCGGAACCGCCACTTCAGGTCCCAGCCCAGCTCGGCGGTGGCCAGGACCGTCAGGCCGTCGCGCCGGGGGGCCTGGCTCTGATTGGAGAGCTGGTTGCCCAGCCCCCACACCACGTAGGTGCCGTCGATCAGCTCGATCGGTTGGACCACGTGGGCGTGGTGGCCGATCAACAGGTCGATGTCGGACGACGGCAGGAGCGCGTCGGCGA
>JAAZBK010000105.1 GCA_012513855.1 Acidimicrobiales bacterium | reverse complement strand
GGAGACGCGGTGCTCGCCGAGTGGGACCGCGACCTGGCCGCGCTCGGGCAACGGGTCCAGGACCCGGGTGAAGCCGCTGCCGTGGCCGAAGCCCGACGAAGGGTCGCCGATCGCCGGGCCCGGCCCCGCTGAGCCCACCGTCGACCCGGCGACACGGTCGGGTGAACGTTGTTCACACTGGCGAAACCAGCGGACTCAACGATTCGGACCTCCGCGCCCTAATCTCACCGCCGACCCCCGCCACCGCCGTCAACGCCGTGGCCCGTTCGATTCCTGGGAGACCTGAACGTGACCCGTTCCACCACTGGCCGCCGCCCCTGGCTGCTGCCGTTCGTCCTTCTGAGTGCGCTGGCGCTCCTGCTCGGAGCCTGTGGCAGCGACGACGACAGCTCCGATTCCGACACCACCGAGGCCGGAGCCACCGACGGCGCCGATGGCGACGTCGTCAAGGCCGGCTTCATCTACATCGGACCGGTCAACGACGGTGGCTGGACCCAGGCCCACGACGAGGGTCGTGAGGCGGCTGCCGCAGCTCTCGAGGGCGAGGCCGAGCTGATCTACAAGGAGAACATCCCCGAGGGCCCCGAGGCCACGCAGGCGATGCAGACCATGATCGACGACGGCGTGAAGATCATCTTCGCCAACTCGTTCGGCTACGGCGACGCCATGAAGGAACTGGCCGCCGAGAATCCCGACGTGAAGTTCGAGCACGCCACCGGTGCCGGCACCCTCGACAACTTCGCCACCTACTACGGCGCCGCCGAGGACACCATCTACCTCACCGGCATCGCCGCCGGCGCCGCCATCCCCGAGGGGGGAACCGTGGGCTTCGTGGCCCCGTTCCCGATCCCCGAGGTGATCCGCCACATCAACGCCTTCCAGATCGGCGTGGCCGAGGTGAACCCCACCGCCACCACCAAGGTCGTGTGGACCAACACCTGGTTCGACCCCACGGTCGAGCGCCAGGCCGCCGACAGCCTCATCGCCGACGGCGTCGATGCCATCGCCTCCGGCCAGGACAGCCCGGCTTCGGGTGAAGCTGCCAAGGCCGCCGACCTGCCCTTCGTGGGCTACGACTCCGACCAGAGCGAGAACCTCGGCGACATCTGGCTCACCGCTTCGCTGTACCACTGGGGCGACTACTACACCGAGCGCATCCAGGCCGTCATCGACGGCACGTGGGAGACCCACGAGTACTGGGGTGGGATCCACGACGGCTTCGTGAGCCTCGCTCCGTTCGGCCCGACCGTGACCCAGGAGACCAAGGACCTCATCGCGACGCGCCAGCAGGAGCTGGTCGACGGTGACTTCTACGAGCTCACCGGACCTCTGGTCGACCAGGACGGAACCGAGCGCGTGGCCGACGGCGTGAAGATGACGCTGCCGGAGATCCTGGCCATGGACTGGTTCGTCGAAGGCGTGGTCGGCAACCCTTCGGCCTGACGCCGACCAACGTCCGAGACGTGGCCACCGACCCGTCAACCGAGGCGAGCGCCGGAGGGACCCCTCCGGCGCTCGCCGCGCGCGGGATAACCAAGCGGTTCCCCGGCGGGGTGGTGGCGAACCACGAGGTCGACCTCGTCGTCGAGGTGGGCGAGGTCCACGCCCTGCTCGGCGAGAACGGGGCGGGCAAGTCGACCCTCTCCAACGTCTTCACCGGGCTGTACCGCCCCGACGAGGGCACCATCAGCGTCGACGGGACTCCCGTGACGTTCCACTCTCCCCGCGACGCCATCGCTGCTGGCATCGGAATGGTGCACCAGCACTTCCGCCTCGTACCGACGTTCACCGTGGCGGAGAACCTGGCGCTCGGAGGCCGTGGCCCGGTGGCGAGGCGCGGGATCGAGCAACGGGTCCGAGACCTGGGCGAGCGCTACGACCTCGAGGTCGATCCCACCGCCCGCATATGGCAGCTCTCGGTGGGCCAGCAACAGCGGGTCGAGATCCTCAAGGCGCTGGCCCAGGATGCTCGCATCCTGATCCTCGACGAGCCGACGGCTGTTCTGACGCCTCAGGAGGCCGACGCGCTCTTCACCGTGCTCCGGACCATGACCGCCGAGGGCCGCTCGATCATCTTCATCTCCCACAAGCTCGACGAGGTCCGGGCCGTGGCCGACCGCGTCACGGTCCTGCGCGACGGCCGATCTGAGGGAACCCGAACGGTCGAGGGGGCCGACAGCGCCGAACTGGCCCGACTCATGGTGGGGCGCGACGTCGTGCTGGCGGCCGCGCTGGTGGAGAACCCGGCCGGCCCGGCCGATCACCGGGCCGACCGCCGCGTCGACCGCTCGGTGGTGGCGGCGCTGAGAGGGGTCGAAGCAGTCGACGACCGCGGGTTGCCCGCGCTACGAGGCATCGACCTGGAGGTCCACGGCGGCGAGGTGGTGGGCGTGTGCGGCGTGGCCGGCAACGGGCAGCGCGAGCTGGTCGAGGTGCTCAGCGGCACCCGCGCCCCGACCAGCGGGGTGGTCGAGGTCGAAGGGGTCGACGTGACCGGCATCGGTCCGCGACGGCTCCGCCGGGTGGGCATGGCGGTGGTGCCCGAGGACCGCCTCCACGAGGGGGTGGCGCCATCTCTGTCGGTCGAGGACAACCTCGCCCTGATGAGCTACTCGACAGCGCCGCTGTCGACCGGCCCCTTCCTGCGCCGCCAGGAGATCCGTAGCCAGGCCGAAGATCTGATCGACCGCTTCGACATCCGTACTCCCGGGCCCACCACCCCGACCCGGTTGCTGTCGGGCGGCAACGTCCAGAAGGTGCTGCTGGCGCGGGAGCTGTCGTCGGAGCCCAAGGTGCTGGTGGCGGCGTCCCCCACGCGCGGGCTCGACGTGGGTGCCATCGAGACCGTCCGCGAGGTCCTGGTGGAGGCATCCGACAGCGGCGTGGGCGTGCTCCTGGTGAGCGAGGACCTGGACGAGGTGTTGAGCCTGTCGGACCGCGTGGCGGTGATCTTCGACGGCCGGGTTCTCGCCGTGCTGGATCGCCACGATGCCGACGTCGAGACCATCGGGCTGTTGATGGCCGGCGACACCTCGCGGCTGCCGTCGAACGGCGCGGCCACGGCCGGGGCTGGAGCCGGAGCGGAGGGTCTGGCGTGATCCGTCTCGAACGCAGGGTCGACCAACCGGGTTGGTTGAACGTGGCGGTTCCGTTCGCCTCCCTGGCCCTCGCCCTGGTGGTGGGCGGGGTGGTGCTGACGGTGACCGGCCACGATCCCTTCGACACCTACGGTCAGATCCTCGATCGGGGCTTCACCCGCCATGGTGCGTTCAGCGCCACGATCGTGGCGGCCGGCCCGCTGCTGTTCACCGGCCTCGCCGCCGCCGTGGCGTTCAGGATGGGCGTCTTCAACATCGGCGGGGAGGGCCAGCTGGTCATGGGCGCCATCGGCGCGTCGGGCGCCGGACTGGCGCTGGGCGGCACGCAACCCCTGGCGGTGGTGATGATCGCCATGGTCCTGGCCGGTGCCGCCGCAGGCGCCCTGTGGGCAGGGATCGCCGGCGCCCTCCGGGCCTGGGCGGGCACCAACGAGATCATCACCACCTTGATGCTCAACTACGTAGCCGCCAACGTGGCCCAGTACCTGATCTTCGGGTCGAAGTCGCACTGGCGCAAGCTCGACGGGAGCGGCCTGATGTTCCCCCAGGGGCGGAGCCTGGTTCCCGAGGCGCGCTGGCCGAGCTACGACCTGGGGTCCGTCGAAGTGCCCTTCGGCTTCGTCCTCGGGGTGGTGGCGGCCGTCGGTCTGTACGTCCTCTTCCGCCACACCCGCTTCGGGTTCAAGGTCAAGGTGATCGGCGACGAACCCCGCGCAGCCCGCTTCGCCGGCATGAACACGGCCCGGGTGACCGTCGCCCTCATGGCGCTCTCAGGAGCGGTGGCCGGCCTCGGCGGCGCCAGCGACGTGGGCGACACCCGCCACATCCTCGACCCCAAGGCCCTCGCCCAGGCCGGCTACGGCTACGCGGGAATCGTGGTGGCGGCCCTCGCCCGCCTCAACCCGGTGGCGGTGGTGTTCACCGCCCTGCTCATGGGCGGTCTCAACAACGCCGGCCGAGCCCTGCAAGGCGCCGACTTCCCCGCCGGCCTGGTCGGAACCCTCCAGGGGCTCCTCCTGGTGTCGGTCCTGGCCGGCGAGACCTTCGCCCGCTACCGGATCCGTCGTTCTGCCGCTCCTCAGGCGGTCGCGGCATGAGCGGCCTGCTGCTGGCTGCGTCACAGAGCGGCGTCAACGACAACCTCTTCGTGATCATCGCGGTGTCGGGCGTGTTCTACGGCACTCCGCTCGCGTTCGCCGCGCTGGGCGAGATGCTCGCCGAGCGGTCAGGCGTACTGAACCTCGGCGTCGAGGGCATGATGCTGATGGGCGCTCTGGCGGCGGCGTGGACGTCGTTGAACGCCGGCGGGCCCGGCTGGCTGGTGGTCCTGCTGGCTCTGCTGGCCGCTGCCGTCACCGGTGGGTTGGTGGCGCTGCTGCACGCCGTGCTCGTCGTCACCTTCAAGGTCGAACAGATCATCTCGGGTCTGGCCATCACGATCCTCGCCGGTGCCGCCGGCCTGTCGTCGTACCTCGCGTCGGAGTGGGACCTCTCCAGGGCGCCGGTGCCCCACCGCATCGAGCTGTTCGACGTGGCCGGCCTGGCCGACCTGCCGGTGGTCGGACCGCTCCTGTTCAACCAGAACCTGCTCACCTACCTCTCGTGGGTGCTCGTGGCGGGGCTCTGGTGGTACCTGTTCCGGTCGCGCCGGGGCCTGCACCTCCGGGCGGTGGGGGAGTCGCCCGCCACGGCAGACGCCATGGGCGTCAGCGTGTACTCCTACCGGTACACCCACACCGTGGCCGGAGGGATGCTGGCCGGCATCGGCGGAGCGTTCTTCCCCCTGTGCATCATCCCGTTGTGGTCCGACGGCGTGACCGGCGGCCGGGGCTGGATCGCCCTCGCCCTGGTGATCTTCGGGTTCTGGCGACCCGAGCTCATCCTGCTCGGCGCTTACCTGTTCGGGGCGTTCTCGAGCCTCGGCCTCACGCTCCAGGCCCGCGGGATCGAGGTCTCGACCCAGTTGCTCGACTCCCTGCCGTACCTGATGACGATCGTCGTCCTGGTGGCGGTGTCGTCTGGCCGGGCCCGCCGTCGGGTCGGCGCCCCGGCGGCCCTGGGCACGCCATACGAACGTGAGGCTCGCTAGCCCCACCGGCAGAGTGGCCGGCGGTCGCGGGCAGATCGTGGCCGTGACGATGCGGTTCTGCCCGCTCCTGTCCGGGGTTGGCTTGCCGCGGGTAGATGGTGAACGTGACAGTGAGGTTTTGCCCGCGTCCCCCCCGTTGGCCTCGCGGGCAGATGCTGGCCGTGACGGTGAGGTTCTGCCCGCGCCTGTCCGGGGTGGGCTTGCCGCGGGTAGATGGTGGCCGTGGCGGCGAGGTTTTGCCCGCGTCCATTCCGGGTCGGGCTGCCGCCCGACCCGTCAGTCCTCGGTGGTGGCGGGCGCTGAGTCCGAGTCGACGTCGTCGTCGTCGTCGTCGGTGGTGGTCGGCTGTCCGGCCGAGCCCGGCTCGTAGGCGGGCGGGTCGTAGGCCGGGATGCCGGTGGACTCGGGGGCCTTGGCCCCCAGGTCGACCAGCCGTCGCACCTCGGCGCCGTCGAGGGTCTCGTGCTCGAGCAGGCTGCGGGCCACCAGGTCGAGTCCGTTGCGGTGCTCGGTCAGGACCTCGATGCAGTGCTGCTCGCAGGCGCGGAGGATCTTCTCGGTCTCCTGGTCGATCACCCGGGCGGTGTCGTCGGAGTAGTCGCGGGCGTTGTGCATGAGGTCCTCGCCCAGGAACACCTGCCCCTGCGAGCCCCAAGCCATGGGGCCGACGCGATCGCTCATGCCCCACTCGCGGACCATCTTGCGGGCCCGCTCGGTGGACACCACGAGGTCGTTGTTGGCGCCGGTGGAGACCACTCCGAACACGAGGCGCTCGGCGATGCGGCCGCCCATGGCCACCACGATCGACTCCTCCAGGTAGTTCTGGTTGTAGGAGTGCTTGTCCTCCTGAGGAAGCTGCTGGGTGACGCCCAGGGCCATGCCCATCGGGAGGATGGTGACCTTGTGCACCGGGTCGGCCGTCTCCAGCACGGTGGCAGCCACGGCGTGGCCGGCCTCGTGGTAGGCGGTGAGCTCCTTCTCCTTCTCCGAGAGCGCCATCGACTCCCGGCGCTGACCCATCAGCACCCGGTCTCGGGCGTACTCGAAGTCGTCGCGGGTGATCATCTCGCCGCCTCGGCGGACGGCGTGGAGGGCGGCCTCGTTGACCAGGTTGGCCAGCTCGGCGCCGCTCATCCCGGGAGTTCCCCGGGCGAGGACGGCGAGGTCGACGTCGGGGCTGATCCGCTTGCTCTTGGCGTGGACGCGGAGGATCGCCAGGCGCTCCTCGTGCTCGGGCAGCGGGACCACGACCTGGCGGTCGAAGCGGCCGGGGCGCAAGAGGGCGGGGTCGAGGACGTCGGGCCGGTTGGTGGCCGCGATCATCACGATGCCCTCGGTGGCCTCGAAGCCATCCATCTCGTTGAGCATCTGGTTGAGCGTCTGCTCGCGCTCGTCGTGGCCACCGCCGAGACCGGCGCCACGCTTGCGGCCGATCGAGTCGATCTCGTCGATGAAGATGATGGCGCGGCCCATCTTGCGGGCCGTCTGGAAGAGGTCGCGGACGCGGCTGGCGCCGACACCCACGAACATCTCCATGAAGTCGGAACCGCTCACCGACAGGAACGGCACGCCGGCCTCGCCGGCCACCGCCCGGGCGATGAGGGTCTTACCCGTACCGGGAGGACCGACCAGCAGCACGCCCTTGGGGATGCGGGCGCCGATCTGGCTGAACTTCTCGGGGTACTTCAGGAAGTCGACGACCTCGCGGATCTCGGTCTTGACGCCCTCGTAGCCGGCGACGTCGGCGAAGGTGGTGCCGGGGCGCTCGGTGGCGTAGGTCTTCGCCCGGGACCGGCCGATCGACATGATGTTGCCCATCTGCCCCTGGGCCCGGCGCTGCATGAAGATGAAGAACCCGATGATCAGCAGCGGGAAGAGGAGGATGGGCAGCCACTGCTCGAGGAAGCTCGGCTGAGGGGTCTTGGGCCGCAGGATGACGTCGTTCTCCTGGAGGAGCTCGAGGTCTGCGTCGGGGAAGGGCTGGAGGCCGGTGGTGTGGAACTCGTCGCCCGACTTGAACTTGCCGGTGATGCGGGCGTTGACGTTGTCGTAGGTGATCTCGGCCACCTTCTGCTCGCTCACCTGTTGCTTGAACTCGGTGTAGCTGAGCTCCTTGCCGTTGTCGGGTCCCTGGTTGAGCAGGATCAGGACCACGAGCGCGCACAGGCCCAGCGCCGCCCAGAGGAACCAGCGGCTGTTGCCGACCTGGCGCGCGGACCCGGGGCCGGGGGTGCCGGACCCGCCCGGCCCGGCAGGTCCACCCTGGCCGCGGTTTCGCGGCGGAGGCGGCGGAGGCGGAGGAGGCGGCGAGCCCTCGTTAGACATGGCCACCATGCTAGGAGGCTGAGCCATGGGTGCGGCAGCCGGTGGCCCGGTTTCGCGTCGGGCAGATGGCCGTTCCCGGCCTGGTGTTCGGCTGATCGTGTAGCCGGTGTCACAGGGCGAGGACCATCCGCCACCTGCAGATCCGTGCTCGGTACCCTCTGGCCATGCGCCGAAGCTGTGCTCGTCCCGGTTGTGGAGAAGCCGCCACCGTCACCCTGTCGTACGACTACGGCGGTGCCACGGTGTGGCTCGAGTCGCTCGCGCCCGAGGGCCACCCGATGACGCACGACCTGTGCGATCGCCACGCCACCCGCACCAACCCACCGCGCGGCTGGCAGCTGGTCGACCGCCGGTCGATGGGTGGTCCGCTGCTGTTCGTGGAACCACTGGCCTCCTGACTCCCGGCCGTCTCGCAGGCGGCGGTTTCGAGGCGATCTCGGAGGCTGGGTGCCCCTAAGTAGGATCGTCCGGCCATGGCCGCGGTGACCTCAGACATGAACGCCCCTCCGGGGCCGGCTCGCTGGGGCATGGGCGATGCCGTGGGCGGTTGGTTGCTCGCGTACCTGTCGGCCATGGTTCTCGGCGCCCTCCTCTACAGCGTCGCCGGCTACTCGGCAGAGGAGATCGAGAACAACGAGATCCCGCTCACCATGGTGGCGTTGAGCTACCCGCCGCTCTGGCTGGGCTTCGTCGGCGTCCCCATCTGGGCGGCGGCCACCAAGGGCAACGGCTGGGTTCGCGACTTCCGGGCCCGACTGGTGGCCAAGAGCCTGCCGACGGCGGCGGTGGTGGGGGTGGCGGCCCAGCTAGTGGTGGTACCGCTCGTGTCCTGGCCGATGCTGTGGTTGACCGACACCACCGCCGAGGAGCTGGGTCGTCCGGCGCGCGAGCTCAGCGAGAAGGCCGTCGGAGCGGGTGGGATCTTCCTGTTCATCCTCATCGTCGGGATAGGTGCGCCGTTGGCCGAGGAGCTGTTCTTCCGCGGGCTGGTGATGCGCTCGCTGGAGAAGCGGTTCGGGCTGAGGTGGGCCGTCGCCGGATCGTCTGTACTCTTCGGCGCCACCCACTTCCAGTTCCTCCAGTTCCCGGCGCTCACCTGTGCTGGCCTGGTGTTCGCCTGGTTGGTGGTGCGCTACGACAGCCTCTGGTCCGGTGTGGTCGGCCACATGACGTTCAACATGGTGACGGTGGTGAGTCTCATATGGCTGACGTGAACGAGCCCGGTACCGGAGGGGAGGGGAGCCCGGTGGCCACCGAACCCACGCTCACGGCCGCCGTGGTCTCCCCGCCGGTGGGTCCGACCTCCAACGATCCGGATGCAGCGGTCGACGACACTCCGAGAAGCGGCCCGCGCAGCCCGTCGCAGATCTTCGACGACCTCCTGGGCAGGGCGTCCGACGACCCCGGACGAATGGTCGAGGCCCTCGTCTCGTTCCTCTCGGTGGTGATCGCCACCGCGCTGATCCTGCGAACGTTGCACTTCGGCGAGATGTGGGCCGACACCACACCCACCGGTGGCGACATGGGAGCGCACGTGTGGGGGCCCCGGTACCTGCTCGACAACCTGCTCCCGAACTTCCGCCTCTCGGGGTGGACGCCCGACTGGTACAACGGCTTCCCGGCGTACCAGTTCTACATGGTGATCCCGTCGCTGATGATCGTGCTGCTGCACGTCGGCCTGGCCGCCTGGGCGGCGGTCCTGGTGGCGGTGGCCGGCGTGGCGGCGTCGGTGGCCGCCTTCTTCAAGCCCCGGCTGTACGCCCACCGCTACACGATCCTGGCCGTTTCGGTGGCGGCGGTGATCCTGGCCACGCCGGTGCCGTACAACCGCTCGTTCAAGATCATCAGCGGCATCGGGCTCATCTGCCTGCCGCTCGCATGTTGGGCGTTCGCCAAGCTTGCCGACCTGCCGTTCCCGGCCCCACCGCTCGCCGCGGCTGCAGCGCTGCTGTTCGCCTACAACCGCGAACCCCTCTACAACAACACCGGCAACATCATCGGCGGCAACTTCCACTCCACCATGGCCGGCGAGTTCGCCTTCTCGATCAGCCTCACCCTCTCGGTGCTGTACCTCGGCGTGGCGGCCCGTGGCCTGAAGACGGGCCGGCACCGGGCTCTGTCGGCGGCGCTGTTCGCCCTGGCCGGACTCTGCCACCTGATCCCGGCGTTCTTCGTGCTGGCTTGCACGGGCGCCCTCCTGGTGGTGCACCCGGGCCGCGAGCGGTTCCGCTGGCTGGCCACCATGGTCCCGGTTGCGGGCCTCCTCACCGCGTGGTGGGTCGTGCCGTTCTGGTGGCGCCGCGACTACGTGAACGACATGGGCTGGGAGCGCCTCCCGCTGCCGGGCGCGGAGGCCAGCACCGCGGGCCAGACCATGGCCGGCGACCAGGGCTCGGTCTGGTACTACCTGCTGCCGCCGGGCCTGCGCTGGCTCCTGGTTGCAGCTCTCATCGGCGTGGTGGTCTCGGTCGTGCGTCGGTACTCGGTCGGGATGGTGCTCGGCATCGCGTGGGGCGCGGTGATGGTGGCGTTCTCGGTGATGCCCCAGTACCGGTTGTGGAACGCCCGCCTGCTGCCGTTCATGTACCTCTCGGTGGCCCTGCTGGCCGCCATCGGGGTGGCCGAGGTGATACGCGTCCTGGGCATAGCGGGGAGCGGGAGACCCGAGAGACCTCTGCGCCTGGTCACCGCCTCGATGGCGTCGATCAGCTTCCTCGGCGTCCTCGTCTACACGGCGCTGCCGTTGTCCGGTCTGTTCCGCGACTTCGCGGTGTTCGGATGGCACCCCATCGAGACCCGGTCCGTGCAGGTCAGCGAGAATGAGAGCGTCACCGAGTCGTTCCTCAACCCGCCGGGGTTCATGGACAGCATCTTCGGTTGGTTCGGTCGCGAGGCTCCGATCCTGTTCGCCACCACGTCGTCGAACCCCGTCGGCGGTTGGGCGGAGTGGAACTACAGCGGGCTGGAGGACAAGAAGGAGTCGCCGGCCGGGTGCAGCGCTCCCGGCAGCGAGACCGCGTGCACCTCGGGAGGCTGGCCCGAGTACCGGGCGCTCATCGCCACCATGGCGCAGATCGGCGAGGACCCCGAACTGGGCTGCGGCCGTGCGTTCTGGGAGTACGAGAAGGACAGGGTCAACGGCTACGGCACCCCGATGGCACCGATGCTGCTCCCGTACTGGACCGACGGCTGCATCGGGTCGCAGGAAGGCCTCTACTTCGAGTCCTCGGCCACCGTCCCGCACCACTTCCTCATGCAGGCCGAGCTGTCCACCGGGCCGTCCAACCCTCAGCGTGGCCTGCCGTACCCCTCCTTCGACATCGACGCAGGCGTGCGCCACCTCCAACTGCTCGGGGTCCGCTACTACCTGGCCTCCACCCCCGGAGCGGTCCAGGCCGCGTCGGGTCACCCCGACCTCACCGAGGTGGCGGTGAGCGGTCCGTGGCACGTGTACCTGGTGGCCGGTTCGGATCTGATCCAGCCGCTCGCCTACGAGCCGGTGGTGGCCACCGGACTCGACGAGAGCCAGCACGGCTGGCTCCCCACCGCGGTGGCGTGGTTCCTCGACCCCGAAGCGCTCGACGTCCCGCTCGGCATCCACGGCCCGTCCGACTGGGCGCGGGTGGAGGCCGACCCGGTGCCCGACGACCTGCGTTACCTGGTCCGTTGGATCCGCGAGCAGATGGGCGAGCGGGGCCCGCTCGACCGGGTGCCCGAGCTGCCCCGAACCGAGCTGGCCGAGATCGAGGTCTCCGGCATCGAGCGCTCGCGCGACTCGATCTCCTTCACGGTGTCCGAGCCCGGCGTCCCGGTCCTGGTGCGCGAGTCGTACTTCCCGAACTGGGTGGCCCGGGGAGCCGAGGGTCCGTACCGGGTCGCGCCGAACCTGATGGTGGTGATCCCCACCGACACCGAGGTGACGCTCGAGTACACCCGGACCCCGGTCGATCTGGCCGCTGGCGCCATGTCGCTCGTCGGTCTGGTGCTGCTGGTCCTCCTGGCTCGCAGCCGGCGGGTCGACGTCCCGCCGTTGCGCCCTGGGCGGCTGTCGGAGTCGATCGACGAGCTGCTGTCGCTGCCGCCCAGGCAACCGACCTCGGTCGGCGAGGTCGACGAGGCTCGCGCCGACGCCGACGCCGACGCAGATGCCTACAACGACGCCGACGGCCAAGAACCCGCCGCCGACGCCGGCCTGATCGAGGGGTCCGACGACGACATCTGGGTGACCACCGACCCGGTCGCAGCCCATGGCGACGCCGCTCCCACCGCAGGCGAAGACGGGCGGGGGCAGGTGTGATCCGCCGCTCTCCCGGTCCCGGTCGAACCGCTCCGGGCGACAAGCGGCTGTCGGTCGTGATCCCCGCGTTTCGGGAGGCCGAGCGAATCGCCGAGACGGTCACCCAGGTTCGGGCCGAGCTGGCCCCGGCCCTGGACCCGGGCGATCTCGAGGTGGTGGTGGTCGACGACGGCTCCGGCGACGGCACGGCCGAGGCCGCCGCGTCGGCCGACCTCGTGGTGGCGCTGGCGCACAACCGGGGAAAGGGAGCGGCGGTCCGGTCCGGGATGCTGGCCGCCAGTGGACGCTCCCGGGTGTTCACCGACGCCGACCTCTCCTACGCCCCGGCCCAGATCGTGCGCGTGCTCGAAGAGCTGGAAGCGGGCTGGGACCTGGTGGTGGGCAACCGCTACCACCACCAGACCAACACCACCGTGCCCACAAGCACCGTGCGCAACATCGGCGGCCGGCTGATCAACGCCGCCACCCGGGTGGTCCTCCGCCACCGCTTCGACGACACCCAGTGCGGTCTCAAGGGCTTTCGCTCAGACGTGGCCGAGGTCCTGTTCTCCCAGTCGATGGTCGACGGGTTCGCGTTCGACGTGGAGCTGTTGATGCTGGCCGACCGCTACGACCTCTCGGTGCTGGAGGTACCGGTGGAGCTGGAGAACTCCGGCCGGTCGACCGTGCGGGTCGCACGCGACGCCTCGCGCCTGCTCCTCGACCTCGCCCGCATACGCGTCGACATGGGCCGCGGCCGCTACGAGGCCGACCCCGTCGCGCTCGAACGGCTGGAGCGCTGACCCGCCACCTCCGGGTGCACCGCCGGGCACCGGCATCGGGGGCCGTCGGCGATCCGCACGTACCGGGGCATCCACTAGGGTCCTCGTCGCCATGGCAGACCTAGACGCCATCTTCAAGGCCTACGACGTTCGGGGCACCTACCCCGATCAGATCGACGCCGACACCTGTTACGCCATAGGCGCCGCGTTCGCGCGCTTCGCCCTCGACGAAGGGGGCCCGGTACCGGAGATCCTCGTGGCCAGGGACATGCGCCCGTCGGGCATCGAGCTCGCAATGGCCTTCACCGGCGGGGTCCGGTCCCAGGGCGTCGACGTCTTGGACCTCGGCCTCGCCTCCACCGACCTCGTGTACTACGCGTCCGGATCCCGCGGCGCGCCGGGTGCGATGTTCACCGCATCGCACAACCCGGCCCAGTACAACGGCATCAAGTTCTGCCTGGCCGGGGCGCGCCCCGTCGGCGTCGACTCGGGCCTGGTGCAGGTCCAGACGATGGC
Source organism: Acidimicrobiales bacterium (assembly GCA_012513855.1). Lineage (GTDB taxonomy): Bacteria > Actinomycetota > Acidimicrobiia > Acidimicrobiales > Iamiaceae > Aquihabitans. The sequence continues at coordinate 3,340 of JAAZBK010000105.1, read as the reverse complement.
GGCAGACCCGCCTTCGGCCGTGGAGAGCCGGGGCTCGCTCCGCGAGGCCGACCTCCTGGGCGAGTTCGCCGACCACGTGCGCTCGTTCGTCGACGTCACCAGGTTCCGTCCCCTGAAGGTGGTGGCCGACACGGCCAACGGCATGGGCGGCCTGGTGGTGCCCGCGGTGTTCGAGTCGCTCCCGTTCGACCTCGAGATCCTGTACCCGGAGCTCGACGGCACGTTCCCCAACCACCCTGCCGACCCGATCCAGCCCGAGAACCAGCGAGACCTGTGCGCCCGGGTCCGGGAGGTCGGGGCCGACATCGGCTTCGCGTTCGACGGCGACGCCGACCGCGTCTTCGTGGTCGACGAGAAGGGCAACGGCCTCTCCGGCTCGATCACCACGGCCATGGTCGCGAAGGGGGTGCTGGCCAAGCAGCCCGGCGCCACCATCCTCCACAACCTCATCTGCTCGAAGGTCGTCCCCGAGGTGGTCACCGAGAACGGCGGCAACCCGGTGCGCACCAAGGTGGGGCACTCCTTCATCAAGGCCGAGATGGCCCGCACCGGGGCCGCCTTCGGTGGCGAGCACTCGGCCCACTACTACTTCCGCGACAACTACCGGGCCGACTCCGGTCTCATCGCGGCCATGCACGTCCTCGAGCTCCTGTGCGCCGCGTCGGAGCCGCTGTCGGTGTTGCGGGCCCCGTTCGACCGCTACGCGGATTCGGGAGAGATCAACACCCAGGTCTCCGACACCACGGCCGTGATCGACTCGGTGGCCGCCGCGTTCGAGGAGTCGCACCCCGACGCCCACCAGGACCGCCTCGACGGACTCACCGTCGACCTCGGCGACTGGTGGTTCAACCTCCGGCCATCCAACACAGAGCCGCTGCTGCGCCTCAACCTGGAGGCCCGCACCCGCGACGAGTGCGACTCCCACACGTCCGAGATCCTGCACCTCATCACCAAGGGATGACACCGATGGCCCTCGATCAGAACCTCCTCGACATCCTCGCCTGCCCGGAGGACAAGGGCTCGCTCCTCTACTTCGAGTCGGAGAGTGCGCTGTACAACCCCCGGCTCAAGCGCCGCTACGAGATCCGCGACGACATCCCGGTGATGCTCGTCGACGAGGCCACCACCGTCGACGACGGCGAGCACGAGCGGCTCATGGCCAAGGTCGAGGCCGAAGGCGTGCGCTCCACGCTCAGCGAAGGCTGATCCGGTGCCGGATTCCCTCGGCTTCCGGGAGGCGGTGCTCGGGCTGCCGGAGCAGGTGGAGGCGGCTTGGCGGAGCCTGACGGTCACCGGATCGCTCCCACAGCACGACGAGATCGCCAACGTCTTGGTGCTGGGCACCGGAGCGGCCGGCTGGGTCGGCGACCTCCTCGCCGCGGTGGCCGGGCCGTTCATGCCCGTTCCCCTCATCGTCCACAAGAGCATGGACCCACCCTCCTTCGTGGATCCCACCACCCTGGTGGTGGCCATCTCCGCCTCGGGCAACGCTCCCGAGACCGTGGCGGCCACCAGCACCTGCCTCGATGCCGGTGCGCAGCTCTTCGCGGTCACGAGCGGCGGACAGTTGGGGGCCATGGCCGACGGAACGGAGGCACCCACCGTGTTCCTCCCGGTGGCCGAGGCGCCCAAGGCCGTGCCGCCCCGAGCACGGATCGGGGCCCTGGCGGTGCCGGTGCTGTCGGCGTTCGAACGGCTCGGCTTCTTCCCCGGCGGTCGTGAGTGGATCGCAGCCGCCATCCACCAGCTCAAGGCTCGGCGCGACCAGCTGAGCCAGCCCGACAACGAGGCCCAGTCCCTGGCCCGTGCCCTGGCCGGCACGATGCCGCTGGTCTACGGCGCCGGCAACCTGGGTCGGGCCGCCGGGCTCCGGTGGAAGGACCAGATCAACCAGACCGCCAAGTCCCCATCGTGGACCGGCGTGCTGCCCGACGTCGTGCACGGTGAGATGGCCGGCTGGGGCCAGCACGGAGACATCACCCGTCAGGTGCTGTCGCTCGTGCTCCTCCGCCACGACGAGGAGCCGGTGGAGGCCCACGACCACTTCGGCCAGGTCGAGACCTGGACCGACGAGGTCATGGCGGGCATCCACACCGTGCAGGCCGAGGGCGAGGGCGGGCTGGCCCAGCTCCTCGACCTCGTGCTGTTCGGCGACGTCGTGGCGCTCGAGCTGGCTGAGAGGTACGGCATCGACCCCGGGCCCACGCCGGTGCTCGATCCGTCGCCTCCCATGTCCCACTACGCCGAGAGCGCCGGCGCCACCACCTCGGAGTAGCTGTGCCCGGCCTTTCCGAACCTCTCCGGGAGCTGGCTGCCCGGGTGTCGAACCGCGGTCGCTGGGGCGCCGACGACCAGCGTGGGACCCTCAACCTGATCGACCAGGCGGCGGTGCTCCGCGGTGCCGCAGCTGTGCGCCAGGGCAAGACGTTCTCCCTGGCCGTGCCGTTCGACGCCGATGGTCCCCAGACCGGAGCGATCCCCGGTCGCGACAACCCGGTGCACGAGATGGTGGCGGTCAACGTGGCGTACACGGGAGACCCGGCCGGCTTCACCACCAGCGACGACCGCATGAGCATGGGGGTCCAGGCCGCCACCCACTGGGACGCCCTTAGCCACGTCGGCTACGAGGGTCTGCTCTACAACGGCACCCCCGACACGGTCATCACCGAGGCCGGCGCAGCACAGCTCGGCATCGAGCACTACGGCGCGGTGGCCAGCAGGGGAGTGCTGCTCGACGTGGCGCGGGTGCACGGTGTCGGCCACTTCGACGACGCCCACCAGATCACGTGCGACGAGCTCGATGCCGCGGCGGACATCGCCGGCGTCACGATCGAGGCCGGCGACATCGTCCTGGTCCACACCGGCCACATGCACTTCCTCCACGCCGGCGAGCGTGACCGCTACCGGATGACCTCGCCCGGGCTCACCGCAGCCACGGCCGAGTGGTTCCACCGCCACGACGTGGCGGCGGTGGCCACCGACACCTTCGTGCTCGAGGTGATGCCGTGCGAGGACCCGGCCGTCCTGTTGCCGGTGCACATGATCCACCTGCGAGACATGGGCCTGGCCCAGGGGCAGATCTGGTTCACCGACGAGCTCGCCGCGAGCTGCGCCGGCGACGGCCAGTACGACTTCATGCTCGCCGCCACGCCGATCCCGCTCACCGGAGCCACCGGCGGCATGGTGGCTCCCACCGCCATCAAGTAGCGGGGCCAGTGCCGTGGCCGGCGTGGTGCGGCGGGACTCGTGGAGCCCGCCGTACCGCTGGTCAGCTCTGGAGCGCTTCGACCTCGGGCTCGAGGGCGGCGGCCAGTTCGTCGAGCAGGTGGACGTCGCCGGG
>JAAZBK010000104.1 GCA_012513855.1 Acidimicrobiales bacterium | reverse complement strand
TCGGCGACGTCGATCTCGGCATCGACGCAGGCCAGCCAGTCGGCACCCGCGGGGGGAGGTAGCCGCACGAGCGACCCATCGGACATGGGTACATGGTAGAGCGGGACGGCGCGGATGACCGCCCGCGGCCCATCGGCCACCGAGCCTCGGTAATCTCGGTCGTCCATGGCGCCGTACGAAGATCCAGACGACGAGCGCCCGCCGGGCGGGCCGCCGCTGCCTCCCGACGATCGTCTCTGGCGCCATCCGTCCGAGCTCGGGTCCCTCGCCGGGCACGCCGCAGCGGCCGTGACACCACCCGATGCGGGTCAGCGCACGTCCGCGCGCGCCGCGCTCACCGGGGTGTGCATCGCCGGCGCACTGGTGGCGGTCGGGATGCTGCTGCTGACCCAACCCGGCCCAGACGGCATCAGGAGACCGGTGGTGGGGCGCGTCACCACGTCGGTGCCCGGCATCACCACGCTCAGCACCCCGTTCGCGGCCGCGGCCAATCCCGTCCGCCCGTCCCAGGCCCTTCCCCTGGCCACCGCGCCCGCCAACCGCCCAGGCCGGCTCCAGGTCCAGGTGACCGAGGCCGACGGCGCGGTGGTGGTGGTCACGGTGCACGCCGACGGCGCCGCCCACCGGGCCGGGCTCCAGCCCGACGACCAGATCGTGGCCCTCGGCGAGGCGCCCATCGACAGCGCCGACGGCCTCAGCTTCGCGCTCGCCCTGACGAGACCCGGTGACTCCGTCTCACTGTCGGCGGTGAGAGCAGGCGAGCCGGTGCAGATCCAGGTGGTGCTCGGCTGATCCAGCCGAGCACCGGCCGAGCAGGCGGTCAGGCGTTGCGACGGCGGCGACGACGCACCACCGCCAGCGCGGCACCGCCCAGGCCGAGCACTCCGGCGCCCACCACGCCGAGCGCCAACTCCTGTCGCCGCTGCGGGCTGATGGTCTCGATGGCCCGCGCCTCGTGGCCGGCCACGTAGGCCTCCTCGTTGTCGTGCGAGGGCGACCACCCGGTGGCGGTGAGCTTGTCGTTGGCCACCACCCAGGGGTGACGGGCGTAGGCGAGGATGCCCGGTGCGGTGGGGGCCAGGCGGAGCCGCCAGCGCCAGTCGGCGACGGCCACCGCGATGCGCTCGGGCAACCGGACCTTGGGCACGGGGTCCAACGCCAAGCGCTCGGTGGGCGTGAGCCACCCCGACGGCGCCACGTTGACCGGCCCGCTCACCCTCTTCTCCCACACGGCCACCACCGCCGACGCCACGTCGGCGATGTGGACGTACTGGATCGGGGTCTCCTCGTTGGGCGGCAGCGTGGAAGTGGCCCGGAGCGCCTGGGCCAGCCAACCCTCGCCACCGTCCTGGACCACCGTGACCGGACGCAGGACCGCCACCGCTGCACCGGGATGGTCCAGCGCCCACTCGCCCACCAGCCGCTCGATCTCGGCCTTCTGGACGGCCAGGGCCAGATCGGGGTGCGGGCGCAGCGGCGCCTCCTCGGTGAGCGGCACCGCGTTGTTGGCCCACGGCCCGTAGACCGTGGCGCTCGACATCACCACCACCTGACCGGCTCCCGCCTTGTCGGCGGCTTCCAGCACCCGACGGGCCAGCGTGACCTCGACCGCGGCGTCGATCTGGTCGCTCTCCAGGACGGGGCCGAACACCGACGCCAGGTGGAGCACCGCGTCGGCACCTTCGAACACCGGCGAGAGGTCGGCGGTGGCGAGGTCGACCTGGTGCCAGGCAAGGCCCGCCCGTGGTCGCGGGCAGGGCACGACGTCGACGCCGACCAACTCCGGTCCGCCGTCGACCCCCGCAAGGAGGTCGACCACGCGGGAGCCCAGACGTCCGGCTGCCCCGGTTACGACGACGCGTGTCATCTGCCGAGCATGCCCCCGGGACCACCCACTGCGCCACCCGCGCGCCGGTGTGACGAACCGGTACTGGCCCTAACCTTCCACCATGAGCTCCAGCGAGAACCCGTTCGAAGGCATGCCGTTCTTCGGCGACATGCTGCGGATGCTGGGCAACCAGGGACCGGTCCAGTGGGATGGCGCCCGCCAGCTCGCGCTGTCGATCGCCACCGGCGGTGAGAGCGAACCCAACATCGACCCGCTCGAGCGCATGCGCTTCGAGCAGCTCTCCCGCGTGGCCGAACTCCAGGTCTCGGGCGCCACCGGGCTCTCCGTCTCCACCACCGGGCGCAGCGTCACCGTCACCCCCGTCACCCGCAGCCAGTGGGCCCTCCACACCCTCGACGTCTACAAGCCGCTGCTCGAGACAATGGCCACCGCGCTGCACCCGCCCGCCGGCTCGGCGGCCACCGAGGTCGAGCCGGTCGAGGGCTTCACCGACCCCACCGAAGCGTGGCTCGGCCAGATCATGGGCCTGCTCAGCCCCATGCTCCTGGGCATGACCGCGGGTTCGCTCGTCGGTCACCTCGCAACCCGCTCCTTCGGCGACCTCGACCTGCCCATCCCCCGGACCGCGTCCGACGACATCGAGGTGGTGCCCGCCACCATCGAGGCGTTCGGGACCGACTGGTCGATGGACGGCGACGACCTCCGCCTCTGGGTCTGCATGCACCAGATGACCAACCACGCGGTGCTCGGCGTGCCCCACGTGCGGGCCCGGCTCAACGACCTCCTGACCCAGTACGCCGGAGCGTTCGAGTCCGACCCCGACGCCCTCGGCTCGAAGCTCGCCGACCTCGACTTCGATCCCAGCGGCGGAGATCCGATGGCCAAGTTCCAGGAGCTGATGGGCGACCCCGAGGTGGTGCTCGGCGCGGTGCGCTCGCAGCGCCAAGAGGAGATCCAACCCCTCCTCCAAGGCCTGGTGGCGGTCATCGGCGGCTACGTAGACCACGTGATGGACAGCGTCGGCACCCGGCTCATCGGGTCCTACGGTCAGGTCACCGAGGCCATGCGCCGCCGTCGGGTCGAGGCGGCCGCCAGCGACCGCTTCGTCGAGAGGCTGCTCGGGCTGGAGCTGACCCAGGACCACTTCGACCGCGGCCGGGCCTTCGTCGACGGCGTGGTGGAGCGGGCCGGCCGTGAGGGGCTCGATCGCCTCTGGTCGTCCGAGGATGTGCTCCCCACCCCGAACGAGGTGGTGGCCCCCGGTCTCTGGCTGGCCCGAATCGACCTCTGACCCTCAGCGCCGCGGGCGACCTTCGGGGTCGGTCAGGTCGTGCTCGTCGGGGTCGGGCGTCCACGGGTAGGGGTTGTCGACGGTGGTGGGCACGTCTTCCATGAAGGCGCCCCGTCGTTCCTGCTTCTCCACCGGCGGGTCCCAGGGGTAGGGCGAATCGGCCCACTCCGGTTCGGGCCAGGAGTCGGGATCGTCGCCCAGGAGGTGCTCGTCGGGCGGCGGCGGTAGGTGCTCGCGAGACAGGACCTCGCCCGTGTCGGGATCGACGACCACTCGGGTGGCGGCGTCGGCGTCGACCGCCACCGTCTCCTCGTCGGCGTGGTCGTAGGGCTCGGTGACCGCCTCCCCGCCCTGTTGCTCGTGGTCCGGCTGTGCTTCGGCGTCGTACCGGGTCTCGTCGTACTCGGCCTCGTCGCCGTGGACCTCCTCGTCGTGGACCTCGTCGCCATGGCCCGCATGACGGCGCCGGACGACGCGGCGCCCCACGTCGGCCACCCGGCCCTTGACCTCGACCGACACTCCGGTGAAGCGCTCCTCTATGCCGAGAGCCGCGGCGGTGGCAGCGGTCTGGCGGGTGCCGCTGCGATGAGCCCAGGCCATGCGGCCGATGGTGTAGGAGGCCAGCGCGAAGAAGGCCATGCCGCCGATGCCGAGGAAGCCCAGGTAGATGGGTTTGAAGGTGACCCACACGGGGATCAGGGCTCCCACCACCCACATGACCTGGAAGCGCGTCTCGAACTTGGCGAACGCCCGGCCTCGGTTGGCGTCGGGCGCGTCGCGCTGGAGGATCGAGTCGAAGGCGAGCTTGCCCACAGCCGCCGAGAAGCCGACGCTCGCCCCGAGCAGGGCGGCACCGATCACGTCGTCGAGCAGCACCGAGAGCAGAGACCCGACCAGCACGATGACGAGCGACCCCGAGAGGAGGTTCTCCTCCTGGGTGTGCTCTCGGATCTTGGGCGCCGCCGCCGCGCCGGCCAACTGGCTCAGGACCGTGGCCCCGCCGATGAAGCCCAGCTGCCACGTGACGCCGCTCTCCCCACGGAAGCCGAACGCCACCAGCAGGGTGAGGAAGCCGACGCACCACCGCAGGATGCCCATGGCCGAGCCGGCCAGGATGATCCCGGCGCCCCGCAGCTCGATCTTCTCCGCCTCACCGGCCGGCGTGGTGGCCACCTTCGACGGTGGGAGCTGAGCGGCCAGCACCGCCGCCACCAGGTAGGCGATGGTGGCCATCCCGAGCGACCACTTGGGGCCGAACACGGTCATCACCGCGGCGGCGGGGGCTGCACCGGCGAAGCTCGACAGGCCGCTCAGGAGCGACAGCTTGGAGTTGGCCTCCACCAGCTCCCGGTCGCTGCGGACCACCGAGGGGACCAGCGCGCTCCGTCCGACCTGGTACGACTTCTGCCCCACCAGGAGGCACAGCGCCAGCAGGAAGAACTCGGTTCCGGCTTCCTCGATCTGTCCGATGAGCAGGTAGGCCAGGCCGGCGCGGGCGATGGCGGCGCCGAGGACCACGAAGCGGTGACCGCCCTTGAGCCGGTCGACCAAAGGCCCGATCAGCGGCGACAGCACCGCGAACGGCAGCATGGTTATGAGCAGGTAGCGCAGCACCGGCCCGCGTGCCCCGTCGGCGGGCAGCGAGAAGAACAGCGACCCGGCGAAGGCGGCCGCGGCCATGGCGTCGGCCACGGTGCCGGCCACGTGGGTGCGGGCCAGGCGGGCGAAGGGCGTGACGACGAACGCCTTCACCCCGGCCTCTGAGGCCGGGGTGGCCACCAGGTCGGGGTTGGATGGGTCCGTCACGTCACCATCGTACGGACCGGTCGAGACGGCGCGTATCCCGTCGACGCCGTCGCAGGGTTCAGGCTCAGGCGCGGGCCTCGCGTGGCGTCTCGAACTTGTATCCGAGCCCGCGGATGGTGACGATCCGGACCGGGTTGGAGGGATCGTCCTCCACCTTGGAGCGCAGGCGCTTCACGTGGACGTCGAGGGTCTTGGTGTCGCCCACGTAGTCGTGCCCCCACACCCGGTCGATGAGCACGTCTCGCGACAGGACCCGGCCCGCGTTCTCCAGCAGCAGCGCCAGCAGCTCGAACTCCTTGAGCGGAAGGGAGACCTCCTCGCCGCGGATGACCACCTCGTGGCGGGTGGGGTCGAGCCTCACGTCGCCCACCTCGAACACGTCGACCGGATCGGACCCGCCAAGGTCGTGCTCGGTGTCCGGCGAGCGGCGGAGGACCGCGCGCATCCGGGCCACCAGCTCGCGGATGCGGTACGGCTTCGACACGTAGTCGTCGGCGCCCACCTCCAGACCCACCACGGTGTCGATCTCGGAGCCCTTGGCCGTGACCATGATGATCGGCACCTTGGAGCGCTTGCGCAGCTCGCGGCACACGTCGACCCCCGACACCAGCGGGAGCATCACGTCGAGCAGCACGATGTCGGGCTGCACCACGTCGAACAGGTCGAGCGCCTGGGCACCGTCGCGAGCCACCTGGACCCGGAAGCCCTCGCGGGACAGTCCGACGGTGAGCGCGTCGACGAAGCTCTCTTCGTCCTCCACTACGAGGACGGTGGTGGTGGGCGCGGACATCACTGCTCCTGAGGGGATGCGACCGGCGGCTCGACGCCTGCGGGTCTGGGGAACCGGAGAACGAACGTCGACCCCTCGCCCTCGTGCGAGGTCACCGAGATGGTCCCGTGGTGGTTCTGGACGACGTGGTTGACGATGGCCAGCCCGAGCCCGGTGCCGCCAGTGTTGCGGCTGCGGGCCTGGTCGACTCGGTAGAAGCGCTCGAAGATGCGATCGACGGCCGACGCCGGGATTCCGATCCCCCGGTCGGCCACCTCGATCTCGACGCCGCCGCCGGCCGCCCGGGCAGACAGGCCCACCGTGCCTCCGGGATCGGAGAACTTGATCCCGTTGTGGACCAGGTTCGACACCGCGGTGACGAGCTGACGCCGGTCGCCCACCATCACCAGGTCTGGCTCCACCGGGTGCACCTCGATCTTCGCATCGCGCTGCTCTGCGGCGTGGCGGGTGCGATCGACCGCCTCGGCGAGGACCTCGTGGAGGCGGACCTGCTCGCCGTCGTCGGCGTCGCCGCTCTCGATCCGGCTCAGCTCCAGCAGTTCGTCGATGGTCTGCGCGACCCGTCCCGACTCGGACTGCATGCGGTCGGCCAGACGGCGGATCGTGGCGGGGTCGGTCTCGCCCACGAGCGTCTCGGCCAGGACGCTGAGCGCACCCACGGGGGTCTTGAGCTCGTGGCTGATGTTGGCCACGAAGTCGCGGCGGACCGCCTCCAACCGCTGCCGTTCGGACACGTCCTCCACCACCAGGTAGACGCCAGCGGTGGCACCTCCGTCGGGGGCGAGCGGTACGGCCCTCAGCTGAAGCGCCCTACGGGGAGGCCCGAAGAGCTCGAGCGTCCGGCTCGCCGGCTCGTCGCTGGCGATCACCTGGGCCACCAACTCGTCTATGGCCGAACCCACGAGCGCGTCGCCGTGACGAGCCTCTATGTAGGTGGCCGCCGCGCGGTTGGTGAACGCGAGTGCTCCGGAGGCATCGGCGAACACGATCCCCTGGGGCACCAGGTCGAGGGCCTGGAGAAGACGGTCGGCGGAGGCTCGCGCCTGCTCCTGGGCGGTCACGTGGCGATCGACCGCGCTGATCAACCGCT
>JAAZBK010000521.1 GCA_012513855.1 Acidimicrobiales bacterium | reverse complement strand
GGTCCTCCGGACGCGTCCCGGGCGCCCAGCCCGTCAAGAGACCTCGTGCGCTCCGGGGTGGTGGAAGATCGCGTCCCAGCGACGGTCGAGCGTCACCAGGGCGTCGGCCAGAGGTCGAGCACGGAGTCGGTCGGTCCCCTCGACGATCTCCAGATCTTCCAGACCGGCCAGGGCATCGTCCAGCTCGAAGTCGATCTCGCGGTGGCAGGTCCGGCGCAACCAGTCCTCCACCACATCATCCAGCTCCTCGAGGCTCAGCCCGCCAGGAGCGCCGAGGAGGAAGCGGTAGGCCAGCAGCGTCTCCACGATCTCCTGCTCGGTGGCCGACGAGACGAGCGTGTGGAGAACCCCGGGGCCGTCGGCGAGCGTGCGGAAGTACAGCGTCTCCGAGAGCGTCCGGAGGTAGTCGATGCGCCGGTTCTTGAGCTTCGACCACTGACGGACCAGGAATCCGCCGATGGTCACCAGACCGCCGAGGAGCACCACCAGCGCGCCTTGGTCCAGCTCCGGCTCGTCGTCTCGGATTCCTAGCCAGGCACCGAAGAAGACGATCGCCAGGCCGATCGTCGGCAGCAGCTTGGTCGCCAGCACGATCAGACCCGACGCGACCGCCGGCACACCCACCATGAGCGAGTCGATGGGCCGGAACCGCACCTGCGTCGACGGGAGCAGCATCTCGATGTCGGCCCGCGGAACGTCCTTGAACTGCTTGAGCGACACGTGCCCCGGCACCAGATTGCGGTCGGCGGGGTCGATCCCCTTCTCCTCGAACCAGGCCGCCGGCTTCACCCGCGTGAGGAGCACCACCCGGTCGTCGACGGTGATCGTGCGCTCTTCCGACCGAAGACCCTTCCAGCGGGGGACCTCGACCGACCGACGTTCCGCGCCCCGACGGAAGATGACCACCTCCTCGTAGTCGTCGAGATCCACCTCCAGCCGGAGCGGGATCAACGACTCGCGCGCCATCGCCTCCTTCAGCTCGTCGACGGTGACCTCGGTGTAGTTGGCGTCGGTCAGCAGGGCGACCAGCTCTCGCCGGACCGAGGCCACCTGGTCGGGATCGTCGTCGGTCGACGCGTCCCACGCCTCGATCAAGCGCTGCTCCCTCTCGTAGAGGGCGACGTGGTCGAGCGCCGCCACCATGCGGCTCAGCTCCCGGAACCGCTCCGCATCGGCGTCGTCGTCCCACGGCAGGGCCGCCAGCTCCTCGGTGAGTCGCCCGACCCGTCGCGGCACGAAGCGTTCCCTGGTCTGCTCCTGTTCCACGGGGGCCAGCGTAGGAGCCGAGACGATCAGGCCTCTCGAACGCACCGGCGACCGTGCCGAGCGGCCCGGTGGACCAGGCCCGCCTGGCCCTCAAGAGCGGCTACGCAGGGCGGTGAGTGGTGCACGTTGGGTGACTGCCAGTGTTGGCCATCACATTTTCTGCTGTTTGGGTTGCATCGATGTCCTGGGCCTGATTCAATAGAACACATGTTCGATACGGCGGAGATGGCGGGTGATGGTGGCGGCGATCGTGATCGTCTGGTCCGTGCCGTTGGGCATCTGGATTCGGTGGGGTTGGCGGTGGTTACGGACCTGGTCGACGTGTTGGCCGGCGATGCCCGCTCCCGCAGCGCTGGTGAGCTCACCGATGCCATGCGGTCTCTCGATCGGGTCCACGCCGTGGTCGACTCTGCGACGTTGACGACCTGGTCGGCGTGGGAGGACACGATGGCCTTCACCGACGACGGCTACAAGGCGCCGGGGTCTTGGATCAACGCCAACCTGTGCGTGCGTGGCGGAGTGGCCCGCTACCAGGTCGGCCTGGCCCGCAAGCTCCACTCCGGGTTCCCCCACGTCAACCTTGCGGCCTCTTCGGGGCGCTTGGGACGGGCGAAGGTCGAGTTGTTGGTCAAGGCCCGGGCTGAAGACATCGCCGATGAGTTCGACACCGACGAGGAAGCTCTGGTCGAAGAGGTCGCGGTCCGGACCGTCGAGGCCGCCGATGCGTATCTGGCCACGTGGCGGCTCGAGGTCCTCGAACGTCTGCGACAGAACGACACCGACCGGCCACCACCGCCTGAGCCCGAAGGCTCCGAACTGCAGCTGTCACCGATCCTCGACGACCGGATCATGATGC
>JAAZBK010000520.1 GCA_012513855.1 Acidimicrobiales bacterium | reverse complement strand
TCGAGCGCCTCGGCCGCAGTCGATGCCTCGCCCACCACGGTGAGGTCGTCTTCGCTGTCGATCAGGTCTCGAACACCCCGCCGGACCACCTCGTGGTCGTCGGCCAGGAACACCTTGACGGTCATGTCGACATTCTGCCGGGTCGGTGACGCCATGAGCGCTCTTCAGGTGATGGACGAGTCCGAGTGCCGGTTGCTGTTGGAGCAGACCACGCTCGGCCGCCTTGGCTTCGCCTCCCAGTCCCTGCCGGTGGTGCTGCCCGTGAACTACGTGGTCGACGGCGATCGCCTGCTCTTCGCCACCGAGGCCTCGTCGATCGTGGCCGCCGCCATCACCGGCAGCGTGGCCTGCCTCGAGATCGACGACCACGACGGCCTCAGCCACAGCGGTTGGAGCGTCCTGGTCACCGGTCAGCTCCGCGAGGTCGACGAGGACGACGCCCTCGACGTCGAGCGGCGCCGCCCCCTCCCGATGTGGCGGGAGATGCCCGCTCCCCACCTCTTGGAGCTGAGCATGGACATGATCTCGGGCCGGCGCCTCGCCATCGTCGGGTGATCGGGTGGTCGGCTAGGAGTCCGTTTACCCCCGCCCGATGGGCCGCCATTAGCGTTCGGGGCCATGACCCCTGTGCCCTCGGGGCCTGAGCCCGAACCCACGAGCCTGGAGCACCTGGGCTCCGAAGACCTGCGGCGGCTGGTCCGGGCGATGGTCGATGTGAGCAGCCACCTGGAGCTGCCCCGGCTGCTGGAGCGCATCGTGGCCACGGCGTCGAGCCTGGTCCACGCCCGCTACGGCGCTCTGGGCGTGCTCGACCCGACCCGGTCGTTCCTCAGCCAGTTCATCACGGTCGGCCTGAACGACGACGAGCGCGAGGTCATCGGCGACCTGCCTCGCGGCCACGGGATCCTCGGCATGTTGATCCTTGACCCGAAGCCCATCCGGCTACCCGACCTCAACGTGCACCCCGACAGCTTCGGGTACCCGCCCGGCCACCCGCCGATGAAGTCGTTCCTCGGGGTTCCGCTGGTGGTGCGGGGCGAGGCGTTCGGCAACCTGTACCTCACCGACAAGGTCGACGACGCCGACTTCACCGAGGCCGACGAGGAGGTGGTGCTCGGGCTGGCCGCCGCCGCAGCCGTTGCCATCGACAACGCCCAGCTGCACCAGCGCATCCGCGACCTCGACCTCCTGGCCGACCGGGAGCGCATCGCACGCGACCTGCACGACACGGTGATCCAGCGGCTCTTCGCCACCGGCCTGAGCCTGCAGGCCACCACCCGTCTCTCCGACGACCCGACCCTCCTCGGCCGGCTCAAGACCTCGATCGACGACCTCGACGAGACGGTGCGCGAGATCCGCAGCGTGATCTTCGGGTTGCAGGGCGCCGATCGGCTTCCCGGCGGCAGCATCCGCCGCGACCTGCTCAGGCTCGGCACCGACATGGCCGAGGTGATCGGGACCGAACCCCGGTTCCGCTTCCACGGACCGGTCGACAACGCCATCGACGACGACCTGGCCCAGGATCTGCTGACCGTGGCCCGCGAGGCCTTCGCCAACGCGGCCAAGCACGCCCACCCGACCTCGCTCGAGGCCACCGTCACCGTTCGCGAGGACTGGCTGGAGCTGCTGGTGGTCGACAACGGTTCCGGGCCCCCACCGCCCGACAAGCGCTCGGGCGACGGCCAGGGCCTGCGGAACCTCCGGGAACGGGCCGAGGCCCGCGGTGGCTGGTCCGACCTCGCCCCGGCCCTGGGTGGGGGCGCCCGCCTCACCTGGCGGGTGCCGATCACCATCTGAGCCCAACCGCTGGGGCCCGACCGCCGCGAAGCGACCGCTGAGATCCAACCGTTGGGAACGACCGCTAGGCCAGAGCCGACCCCTCGGTGGCCGAGCGGTCCGAGCCGGTGGATCCGTGCGGGCTCCACAGCGGCATGGTGCCCGTCTCGGGGTCGTACTGGGCGAGCCACGCCGGCAGGTAGATCGGGTCCGTGAAGTCCCGCGGGTGATGACCGGGCAGAGCCGACAGCACCAGCGTCGGCACCAGCACGAAGGCCATCGACACGGCCAGGCGGACCAGGCGGAACCAGGTCAGGGGGTTGCGCAGCCGCTTCTCGCCCCACAACTGCACCAGTGCTCCCACGGCCGTGAAGAAGGCGATGGTCGTGAAGCCGACGAATGCTGCCCACGCGTAGCGGAGCCGGGACCCGTCGGTGGCCTCGAACACGTCGAAGGTGTTGGACTTGTGCTCGATCTCCTCGGCGAGGTGCCAGAGGTAGAGGGTGGCCGGCACCGGATCGGCCCGGTCCATGAGGCGGCCGAGGTTCTCTTCGGTCCAGCGGGCGACCCCGTAGGAGATCGTCTCACCCGCGGCCGCGTAGGCCACCCGGAACTTGGGCGAGCGCCGCCACACCCACGCCGAGTTCTTGGCCATCATCCACTGGACCCGTCGCGCCGCCGGGTACCTGGCCACGATGATGTCGTTGAAGCGCTTGTGCTGGGTGTGGTGGCCGGTCTCCTGGCGGATGTAGGTCTCGGACCGGGCGCGGAGGTCGTCGTCGATCTGGTCGAAGGTGGAGCGGACGGCCTTGATGAAGAGCGGTTCCGCGTAGGGCATCCCCAGCGAGATGGCGTTGGCAGCAGCCGCGAACTCCGGGAGGTGGGGGGCCCACATCGGGTCGGTGTCGGCCGGATAGTAGAACGAGACGCGGCGGACCGGCAGCGGCGCCTCGACGGCGTGGGGCTCCGCAGCGGTGGGCGAATCGGTCATCACCAGTCCATTGTCGGCACGTACCGCCCTCCAGTTGAAGCCCGGCGTCGAGGTGCGCGCTGAAGTGGCACGGCAGCACCGCGAGTTGAAGGTGGGGCCGGTTCCCCCCACAATCCATTGGTGCAACAGCCGACAGGACCCCAACACGAGCCCGCCAGCGATCCGGCCGTGGTGCGCATACCGGTCACCGACGGCATCAGCCTCACCGCCGACGTGGCCGGCCCCCTCGACGGGCCCACGGTGGTCCTCCTCCACGGTGGCGGGCAGACCCGACACTCGTGGTCCGGAACGTGGCGCGTGCTGGCCGATGCGGGCTGGCGGGCGGTCTCGGTCGACATGCGGGGCCACGGCGAGAGCGGTTGGGCACCCGACGGCGACTACTCGATCGAGGCGTTCGGCAACGACATCAAGGTGATCTCCGGCACCCTCTCACGCCCGCCGATCCTGGTGGGAGCGTCGCTCGGCGGCCTGTCGTCGCTCCTGGCCATCGCGGAGTCCGAGGTGCAGGAGGACGTGGCCCGCGGGCTGGTGCTGGTAGACGTCGCCCACCGCATGGAGACGGTCGGGCGAGACCGCATCGGCGCGTTCATGACCGGCAACATCGACGGCTTCGCCTCGTTGGAGGAGGCAGCCGACGTGATCGCCGCGTACAACCCGCACCGTCCGCGCCCCAAGGACCTGTCGGGGCTGGCCAAGAACCTGCGCCAGCGCGAGGACGGCCGCTGGGTCTGGCACTGGGACCCGGCCTTCGTCCAGGGCAAGTTCGGCTCGGCCAACGAGACCCGCGCCGACCAGACCGGCTTCGATCGCCTCGACTCCGCCGTCGACCACCTGCGCATCCCGACCCTCCTGGTGCGGGGGCGCAGCAGCGACCTGCTGAGCGAGGAGGGCGTGGAGGACTTCCTGCGTCGAGCCCCCCACGCCGAGTTCGCCGACGTGGCCGGCGCCGGGCACATGGTGGCGGGAGACCGCAACGAGGTGTTCAACCAGGCGGTGCTGGAGTTCCTCGC
>JAAZBK010000519.1 GCA_012513855.1 Acidimicrobiales bacterium | reverse complement strand
GCGCCGACGTGACGACCCGCGCTTCGACGTCCATGAGCACGCACGCCAGCGTCCAGGTATCGCCGTCGACGCCCTTGACCTGCGCTCCGACCGGTGTCGCGACCAGCGCCGTGCCCGGGTCGGTGAGATGAGCTGCGGCGTCGGAGCCGAGGAAGGAGCGCAGGTTCCGCATCAGCGTCCACTCACTGGCCGGCGGAGCGCCGGGCTCGCTCCACGCCGCATAGATCCCGGCAGCGTCGTCCAGCGAGAGGCTCTGCAGGGTGGCGGCCGTGATCGCGGCGAGCTGCCCGACCGCACCCTCCGGGGTGCGCGGGTAGCCGGTCGGGACGTTCGCGGGTCCGACCCGACCCGCGGCCGGGATCGCGATCGGCTCCGCCGGTTCCTGGGCGGGGGTGCCGCCGCGGGCGGCGTCCGGCGGGACCGCGAGCATCGGAGCGGCCGCGATCGCGTCCCGCCGCGCGGCACTGTCGGGCAGGTCCTCCACAGCGACCACCACCGGCCCGGACGAGGCTGGCTGTGCGGCTGCGGTCTGTGGGTCGGCGGTGAGCGCGGCCTGCACCGCGTACGCCAGACCCACGAGCAGGAGGACGGCAAGGGCGGTGACGCCGGCGAGGGTGCGCTGCAGCCGCCGCCGATCCCACACACCCACCGCGGGAGCGGTGGTGTTCATGCCAGTGGTCGTGGTCATCAGACGCACCCGGATCCGGTGATGCCGCCGATCATGCCGGGCAGGATCATGTACCCGACCGCAGCCAGGAACACCACGGCGATCGACACCACGCCGACCTTGCTCGCGTGCGGCATCGAGAACAGCCGGCCAGCGACGACCGCGCCGATCGCAACCACGACCCCGACAACGAAGAGGATGAGCACCCCCCACAGCACGTAGCCGGTGATCTGGTCGGCGTATGCCTGCGCCCCGGGCGGGGCGACCGGGCACACCGCCGCAGGGAAGACCGTCGGAATGGATGCAGGGGTCATCGGATGGGTCCCTTCTGGAGTGAGGCGTCGACTGGGGTGATGCCGCTGCGGCGCAGGACGCCCGTGGCGGCTCGCAGGAGTGCCGGGGGCAGCGGGGCGGCGGTGATCCCGTCGCGGACGAGGGCCTTCTCGGTCGCCACCGCGATGAGGTGGCCGCAGTCCGCGAGGGCACGGATCGACGGCCCTGCGGCGATCAGCGGGGGCCGCCAGCGTCGGCCGGCGCCGCCGACGACAGCGAGGCACCGCTGCGGCCGCAGCAGGGTCGCGGCGACCTCGAGGCGCCGCAGGCCCGGGAGGGTCGCGGTGGTGACCAGGACCAGGTGTTCAGCGGCGGTGACCTGCTGCTCGATCCAGCCGGGCGTGGCGAGAACCTGGCCGAGGTCCCAGCCAACATCGAGCACCGTGACGATCGGCTCCGCGCCCACCGGGTCCTCGGGGACGGGGACCTCGGTGAGAGACAGGTGCACTCCCGCGGCACGCAGGATCTCGACGTGGTCGCGTCGGCCGAGGCGCCATCCGGTTGCGGTGTGGCCGAGCTCGGCCGTCGCGGCCGTGCCGAGGCCGGAGCATGTGGCCGAGCAGCACTCCACCACCCGCGCAGACCCCGCTGCGGTCGCCAGCGCGAGAGCCATCGTGGAGGCACCGGCCTGGCCGATGCAGCCGATGACCGGAAGCACCGGCTCGGCCGGGCACCAGGTGATCGCGGCTGCCTGGGTAAGCCGTGACCGGCGGCGGTCGGGGTGAGCGTGGTGGCTGCGGAACTGGCCGGCCTGCACGGCCCGCCATGCCCGCTGCAACTCGTCGATAGCGACCGGACGGGTCGCGAGCGCAGTCACGGCCGCACCCCGGCCATGGCTGAGAGTCGGTGGCGGCAGTCGAGCGCGGGAGTCGTCATGCCCCATACGCATCCGGGAAGCCGGTGAGGAGTCACGACGCCACCGGCAGGGCTGCGTACCTGCGGGAGATCGCGCGGATGCTGGCCTGTGCTCGCCGGCGCACGGTCGTGGCCGACCAGCCGAGATCCTGCGCGACCGTGGTCAGCACCGCGGCGGAGTACAGGCCCCCGCCGCCACGCTCGGTGGCGGCGCCGTGCTCGTGCGCGGCCTGCGCCAGCGTCATCAGCACGGTGCGGTCCCAGTCGGTGATGACCTTCTCGGTGACCGCGCGCTGCAGCAGCAGCCGCAGCCGCCAGGTCCGCTCGACGGTGTCCCAGTCGTCCTCGACATCAGGCCGGCTCTGGGTCTCCAGCAGCTGCCAAGCGTCGGCGCAGGGGTCGACGAGGGTGCAGTCGTCGAAGATGACCTGGCGCAGCACCTCACGTCGGGTGTTGCCCAGGATGTTGGTGGCCACCCGGGTGAGCCGCTCCCACCGGTAGGCCCGGACCTCCAGCCAGAGCTGGGAGGCGACGACCTGGTCGCTGTCGTGGGTGATCCGGCTCAGGCTCGCGGCGATGGCCTTGGCACCGGGAAGCAGCACGTACGCCAACGCCATCGCGGCGGCCACGTCGTCCCCGCCGTGGGGGCTGGCCTGGCGAGCGAGGGCGCCCAACACCAGGTCCGCCTCGTCACGCATCGAGGGCGTGGCACCCCGGCCCGTCATCGACCACAGCCACGCCTTCAGCTCCTCCGGTCCGTCGACGACCGACAGCTCGGGTGCCTCCTCAGCCCAGGTGCTCCACCGGTTGGCGGCTTCCGCGAGGTGCCCCTTTCCGGGGTCCTCGATTCCCAACAGTGTCGCCACACTCATGTCCCTGCTCCTTC
This sequence comes from Acidimicrobiales bacterium, assembly GCA_012513855.1. Taxonomy (GTDB): domain Bacteria; phylum Actinomycetota; class Acidimicrobiia; order Acidimicrobiales; family Iamiaceae; genus Aquihabitans. Next base: position 1,575 of record JAAZBK010000519.1, on the reverse strand, counting down.
TCATCGCGGGTGATGCCTACGACGAGAAATCTGCAGATCGGTCGCCCCCCTCCCCCGCCGAAATGGGCCGGTCAGAGGGAGGGGCGTTCTCCGCACGAATCGTGTTTGTGCAGGTCAGCGGGGTTGCCCCCCATCGCCCCTCCACTCGTTTGCGGACAGGGCTTGTCAGAGCGGTCCGCGGCCCTGCAGCGAGCTGTCACAGCATCGACCGTCGTGCCGCAGACGGCTCCGCACGCCGAGGCTTCGGACCGCCGTGCGCGGGAAAACGCCAGGCGGAAAGGGCACGTCCCGGGGAGGCGGGGGAGGCCTCGACCCGGGACGCTGGGCCAGCGCATCCGGGGGGGGTCAACACGCTGGCTTGGGTCGTAGTCTGCCACGCCAGGCTGGGTGCCCTGACTCCCCCGAACCGGTGACTCAGCATCCACGAGGGAGGTGTCCGGCGATGTGGTCGCGCCCGGCTGAGGTCTAGATTCGCACCCATCCCGACCGCCCCCGGTCGGCTCATCCGTGGGGGTCCGATGCCGCAGGTACCGGCAGCCAGGGCCCAGTTCGACCCGTACAAGCCCTTCCGGTTCCGGCTGCGGTGGGACGGCCGAGTCGTCGCCGGCGCGAGCACGGTCAGCAGCCTGAAGCGCACCACCGAGGTAGTCGCGTACCGCGAAGACAGTGACCTCGGCTCAGGGTTCGAGGCGATCACGCTCGAGCGAGGCCTGACGGTGGATGCCGAGTTCGGCGCGTGGGCCAACGCCGGGCACCCGTCACGCGATGTTGACCTCGAGATGTACAACGAGGCCGGTCAGCTCCTGCTGGCCCACACCCTGCACCGAGCGTGGGTCCCGCACTACCAGGATTGCCGGACCTGGACGCCGATGCGAATGCGGTCGCGATCGAGCAAATCCGGCTTGAGAACGACGGCTGGTCACGACGCGACATCGGCGTCGAACCGGTCGAACCCGATGTCTCGCCCGTCGTCGCCGGCCAGGAGCCGCCACCGGATGAACCACCGCCGATGCGGTGGGCTCGCCTCTCCGAATCCCTCACAAGGCTGTTGCGCCGCCGACACCGGTGAGAGGGAGAGGCTTCCGTCGCGGGCAGGCCTCGTCTGTCGTCTACGTCCGCGGCGCGGGCGAGCCCGGGGCGGACAGATGACATCGACCCCCAGCCGTGAACGGCTGGGGGTCGACGTCTCATCAGGCACCGGGGGTGCGAGCCGCCACGTTAGCACCCGCGGCCCGGTGTTCGCTGGCCGTGGGGGTTCAGCTGGCTCTGGTCGTGGCCCAGGGGTGGCGTTGGCGGAGGATCTGGGCGGTGCGTTCGGGGACCTCGGGTGGGGCGCGGTCGTCGTCGGTGCGGTTGGCGACCTCGTCGCGGATGATGCGTTGGGCTTCCTGCTGGGCTCCTTCGGCGGCGGCGACCGCGGCCAGGTCCAGTCGTGGGATCTCCTCATGCGGTGCCGCCAGGGCGCCGGTCTCGGCTGCCTGGCGGGCGGTGGTGAGGTCGCCGTCGGCGAGGGCGCGGGTGGTGACGATGTGGGCGACGTCGACGATGGCGACGCGGGCGTGTTCGTCGTGGCGG
>JAAZBK010000518.1 GCA_012513855.1 Acidimicrobiales bacterium | reverse complement strand
GCTCCCACCGGTCGCGCCGGACGACGGGATCGCAAGGCGGAGAAGCGAAGTGGTCCGGTGGGGCTCACCATCGTCGAGCCTGCCAGCCTTCGCGGCACCAGCTACCCGCTGGCAGACGAGCTCACCGTGGGTCGCGCCGCCGGCTGCCACGTGACCCTCGACGACACCTACGCGTCCCAGCTGCACGCTCGGGTGTTCAACCGAGACGGACAGTTCTTCGTGGAGGACCTCGGGTCCACCAACGGCACCTACCTCAACCGCGCCAAGGTGTCCGGTCCCCAGGTGATGAACCGGGGAGACCGGCTCCAGGTCGGCAACACCGTCATGGAGCTCAAGTGACCACCCTTCGCGCCGGAAGCGCCACCCACGTCGGCCAGGTTCGCTCCAACAACCAGGACAGCGAGCTGATGGTCGGCGACGCCAACCTCTTCGGGGTGGCCGACGGCATGGGAGGTCACCAGGGCGGCGAGGTGGCCTCGGCGATGGCGGTCGAGCTCGCGCGCGAGCACTCGAGCGAGCGCACCCTCGAAGCCCTGAAGCAGGCCGCACGCGTCGCCAACCGGGCGATCTTCGAGAAGGCCGGCAACGACCCCGACCTCCACGGGATGGGCACCACGCTGGTGGCCGTGCAGCTCGTCGACGGTCCCGAGGGCGACGAGATCGGTTGGATCAACGTCGGCGATTCCCGCGTCTACCTGTTGAGAGACGACGAGCTGCTCCAGCTCAGCCACGACCACAGCCTGGTGGAAGACCTGGTACGAGACGGTCGGATCAGCCGTGACGAAGCCAAGGTCCACCCGCAGCGCAACATCTTGACGAGGGCGCTCGGCATCGACCTCGACGTGAACGTCGACAGCGGTTCGCTGCTGCCGTTGGCGGGAGACCGGTACCTGCTGTGCAGCGACGGTCTCTTCAACGAGGTGTCGATCGACCAGATGAGCGCGGTGCTGCGTCGCCTGGTCGACCCCGACGAAGCCGCCGAGGAGCTGGTTCGGCTGGCCAACGAGGGTGGAGGACGCGACAACATCACCGTGGTCGTGGTCGACGTGATCGACGACGACGGTCGGGCGGCCGCCATCGCCGAAGCCCAGGCGGCGGCGATCGCCGCGGCGGAGGCCAAGGAGGCGGCGGAGCGGGCAGCGGCCGAGGAAGCCGCCCGACAGGCCGCGCTGGCCGAGCAGGAGGGAGACCTCGAGCCCGCTGCGTTCGCCGGTAGGCGCAGCTCCCTCCCCGAAGCCGACGACGACTACGGCGCCGAGAAGGACGACCTCTACGCCGACCTCGAGCGGGTGAGGGCCAGACGCTTCACCTGGCGGGTGGCAGCGTTCCTGGTGCTGTTGCTCCTGGTGGCCGCGGCGGTGGTGGGAGCCATCTACTTCTCCCAGAGCGGCACCTACCACGCTCGGGTCGAGGGCGACGTGGTCAACGTGTACCGGGGCGAGGACGGAGGCCTGTTCAGCCGGGGAGCCCAGTTCCAGTACGCGATGCGGCTAGACGTCGACGACATCCCCGAGCCCTACCGGAGCGACGTCACCGAGGGCATCGAGTTCGCCTCGTTGCAGGCGGCGCGCGAGTGGGAGTTCAACGTGTCCGACGCCATCGAACAGCGGACCACCACCACCACGACGACGACCACGACCACCACCACCACGACCGAGGCCACCACGACGACGACCGAGGCCACCACCACCACGGCCCCGACCACAACGGCACCAGCCACGTCCATCCCCGGATGACGCTGCCGTGAGCGCGCCCACCGTCATGGGCCAGACCCGGCGCCGGGCCGAGCTGGGGATGTTGATCCTCGCCGCGCTGGTGACCGGCGGGGCGTACACGCTCGCCAGCCTGGGCACCACCGCGTCGGTCCCGGCCGACGTCGGCCCCTTCTTCGGGGTGATCCTCGCCCTGTTCGTCGGGGCCCACCTCGCGGTGAGGCGCTTCGCTCCGGAGGCCGACGGGATGCTGCTTCCCCTGGCAGCCATGTTGAACGGCATCGGCTACGTCTTCATCGCCCGGCTGAACCCGGCGCTGGCCGACAACCAGGCCACCTGGACCGCCGTCGGGATCGTGGCCTTCGTGGCCACCCTCATCGTGGTGAAGCGGGCCCGGGACCTCGAGCGCTACCGCTACACGTTCCTGCTCGTCGGCCTGGTGCTGCTGGTCTCGCCGCTCATCCCCGGGATCGGGCGCAACATCCGCGGCGCCCGCATCTGGGTGGCGTTCGGGCCGGTCAGCTTCCAGCCCGGCGAGTTCGCCAAGATCGCCTTCGCCCTGTTCTTCGCGTCGTACCTGGTGGAGAAGCGCGAGCTGTTGAGCATGGCGACGTGGCCCCGGTTCCGGCCGGTGCTGCCAGACCTCAAGCACCTCGGGCCGGTGCTGGTGGCGTGGGGCATGGCCATCATGGTGATGACCATGCAGAAGGACCTCGGTTCCTCGCTGCTGTTCTTCGCCCTCTTCATGGCCATGTTGTGGGTGGCCACCGGACGGGTTGCGTACCCGGTGGGCGGGGCCGTCATGTTCGGCGCCGCCGCGTACGGGGCGTGGACCCAGTTCGCCCACGTGGAGTCGCGGGTCACCAACTGGTTGAACCCCTGGGCCGATCCCGAGGGCGGCGGCTACCAACTCATCCAGGGCTGGTACGCCATGGCGTGGGGCGGCATCACCGGTACCGGCATCGGGCTGGGCCGGCCCGACAAGATCTCGATCGTCGAGAGCGACTTCATCTTCGCGGCCATCGCGGAGGAGCTGGGGCTGCTCGGCGGCGTCGGAATCCTGATCTGCTACCTGCTCATCGTGGGCGCCGGGCTTCGCGTGGCCCAACAGGCCGAGCACCCGTTCGAGAAGCTCCTCGCCGCCGGTCTCACCGCGCTGGTGGGGATCCAGGCCTTCGTGATCCTGGCCGGCGTCACCCGGCTCCTGCCGCTCACCGGCGTGGTCCTTCCGTTCGTGTCCTACGGCGGCTCGGCGCTGGTGGCCAACTACGTGCTGCTGGCCCTGATCATCCGGGTGTCGGCTCAGCGTCCCGCCCGGTCGGG
>JAAZBK010000517.1 GCA_012513855.1 Acidimicrobiales bacterium | reverse complement strand
CTGACCCCAGGCTGGGGAACTCGTCGGAGCGGCCACCGGATCGTTCCACCTCGGCGGCTCCGGCGCACGCGCAGAGGCCCGGTCCTGGGACCGGGCCTCTGCTGATCTCTGTGGCGGAGGGTGTGGGATTTGAACCCACGGTGAGCTTGCACCCACAACGGTTTTCGAGACCGTCCCATTCGTCCGCTCTGGCAACCCTCCGTCGGTCGACGCTAGTCGCGGGGGGATGCCGTCCCCAACCCGTGTTTCAGCGGTCGGGGAACGTCCTGCGGCCGTCCGGCAGGGAGTCCAGACGGCCGCAGGGCTCAGGCGGAGGTCGGTCGGCGTCGCCACCGGTGCACCGACGGTGAGGTCAGGCCTGGAGCGCGGCCTCGACCTCCAGGCTGACCTTGATCTTGTCGCCGACGACCACGCCCGGGCCGTCCATCGGTACCTCGAAGTCGACGCCGAACTCCTTGCGGGAGATCTCGGTCTCGGCCGAGAAGCCGGCGCGGGTGCCGCCCCAGGGATCGGGGTGCACGCCGTTGAACTCGAGCGCGAGCTCCACCGGGCGGGTGGTGCCCTTGATGGTGAGGTCGCCGGTGACCACGTAGTCGTCGCCGGCCTGCTTCACGCCGGTGGACTTGAAGGTCATGTCGCCCTTGGCCTCCACGTCGAAGAAGTCGGCCGAACGGAGGTGGGCGTCGCGCCCCTCGTCGCGGGTGTTCACCGAGTTGAGGTCGATCTCCACCTCGACGGAGGAGTTCAGCGGGTCCTCGCCGATGGTGATCGTGCCGCCGAACTTCTCGAAGGTGCCACGGACCTTGGCCACCATGAGGTGGCGGACGGTGAACCCGACCTCGGAGTGGGAGGTGTCGATGGCCCAGGTGCCGGCGGGGATCTGCGGGGTGCTCATGGTGCTTCCTCGTTTGGGAGTGGTGCTTCTACAGGTGAGTGAAGATTGGATTGTTGCTGTCTCAATCGAATCTAGGACGCATCGATTGAACTGTCAACTATTTCGTGTAGCATGTCGCTCGTGAGCGACCACACCGACCCCTCTGCCCCTGTCCGCTGGCTCGACGCAGACGAGCAGCAGGCCTGGCGCGGCATCATCCGGGGAACCCGCCACCTCATCGCCCGCATCGACTCCGATCTCAAGCCCCTGGGCCTCAGCGGAGAGGACTACGCCCTGCTGGTGGCGTTGGCCGAGGCCGACGACGGTCGCCTGCGGATGGCCGAGCTGGCCGAGACCTCGGCCCAGTCACGGAGCCGGTTGTCGCACCACGTGGGACGCCTGGAGAAGCGGGGGCTGGTGGTGCGCGAGTCGTGCCAGGAGGACCGCCGTGGCCAGTGGGCGATGCTCACCCCCGAGGGCCAGGACCTGCTCGCCTCCGCCGCACCCCATCACGTCGCCGGCGTGCGCGAACACCTCATCGACCACCTGACCCGCGAGGAGCTCGTCATGCTCGGACGGGTGTTCGGCCGGCTGAACACGGTCGAGCCCGACTGCACCTGATCCCGGCGGCCCACTCCCCACTCGTTCTGAGTGTGAAAAGCGCGCCCCAGCCGCACGTCCCACAACCAGAACCCGGACCGCCAGGCCCGCCACTCGTTCTGAGCGTGCAAAGCGCGCCCCAGGCCCACGTTTCACAACCAGAACCCGGCGG
>JAAZBK010000516.1 GCA_012513855.1 Acidimicrobiales bacterium | reverse complement strand
CTGGAGCTGTTCAAGCCCTTCGTCATGAAGAAGCTGGTCGACGCCGAGCTGGCCCAGAACATCAAGTCGGCCAAGCGCATGGTCGAGCGCCGCAAGCCCCAGGTGTGGGATGTCCTCGAGGAGGCCATCAAGGAGCACCCGGTCATGCTCAACCGTGCTCCCACGCTGCACCGCCTCGGCATCCAGGCCTTCGAGCCGGTGCTCGTGGAGGGCAAGGCCATCCAGATCCACCCGCTGGTGTGCACCGCCTTCAACGCCGACTTCGACGGCGACCAGATGGCCGTCCACCTGCCCCTGTCGGCCGAAGCCCAGGCCGAGGCCCGGGTGCTGATGCTGTCGGCCAACAACGTGTTGTCGCCGGCGCACGGTCGCCCGCTGGTCACGCCCACCCAGGACATGATCATCGGCGCCTACTACCTCACCGAGGAGGTCGAGGGGGCCAAGGGCGAGGGCCGGGCCTTCCGCCACCTCTACGAGGTGGAGCGGGCGTACGAGGCGGGTGACGTCGCCCTCCACGCCCTGATCCAGTTCCGTGGCCTCAACGAAGCCGGCGAGCGCATCGTCGACGCCCCCACCACCGTCGGTCGCCTGTTCTTCAACCGGGCGCTACCGGAGACCTTCGAGTACTACAACCAGCGCGTCGACAAGAAGCTCATGGGCACCATCGTCGACCGCCTGGCCAACGACGAGGCCAAGAACGTGGTGTCGTCGAGCCTCGACGCCATCAAGAACCTGTGCTTCCGCTACGCGGCCCAGTCCGGCATCACGATCTCGATCGACGACGTCAAGACGCCGTCGACCAAGGCTGCGATCCTGGAGGACCACGAGAAGCAGGCGCAGAAGGTCGAGGACCAGTTCCGCAAGGGCATCATCACCGATGGCGAACGCCGCCAGAAGGAGGTGGAGATCTGGACCGACGCCACCGACCAGGTTCGCTCCGACATGGAGAAGAACCTCAAGGCGGAGCAGTTCAACCCCATCGACATGATGGTCGGCTCCGGTGCCCGCGGAAACATGATGCAGGTCCGACAGATCGCCGGCATGCGTGGCCTGGTGGCCAACCCCCGTGGCGACATGATCCCCCGCCCGATCAAGTCCAACTTCCGTGAGGGGTTGGAGATGCTCGAGTACTTCATCGCCACGCCCGGCGCCCGCAAGGGCCTGGTCGACACCGCCCTCCGCACGGCCGACTCGGGCTACCTCACCCGTCGCCTCGTCGACGTGGCGCAGGAGCTGATCGTCAACCACGAGGATCCCTTCGAGAAGGCCGAGGCCACCGGAACCCCGATCCGCGGCATCTGGGTGGAGCGGGTCTTCCCCGACGGCTACTTCTCCGAGGACGGCAGCTACGTCGGTCCCCGGCCGCAGGCCGGAACCGACCGCATGGAGCGCACCTACCTGGAGACCAAGCTCTACAGCCGGACCCTGGCCAACGACGTCACCTGCGAGGACGGCACCGTCTTCGCCCGTGGCACCATCGTCGACCAGGAGATCATGGAGAAGCTCCGCGACGATCCCTCCGTCGCCCGGGTGCGGGTGCTCTCGCCGCTCACCGACGACTCCGTCGCCGGCATCTCGGCGGCCAGCTACGGCATGTCGCTGGCCACCGGCAAGCCCATCGAGATCGGCGAGGCCGTGGGCGTCATCGCCGCCCAGTCCATCGGTGAGCCCGGTACGCAGCTCACCATGCGTACCTTCCACACCGGCGGCATCGCCGGCTCCGACATCGCCGGCGGTCTGCCCCGGGTGGTCGAGCTCTTCGAAGCTCGCTCGCCCAAGGGCAAGGCCACCCTGGCCCGCACCACCGGTGTGGTCCGGATCGGCGAGGACGAGGGCAAGGGTCGGGTCATCACCATCGTGGGCGACGACGGCACCGAGGACACCTACACGGTGCCCGGCGTCCAGAAGCTCGAGGTGGAGGACGGCGCGGAGATCGAGGCCGGAGACGCCCTGGTCGAAGGCCCCCGAGACCCCAAGGAGCTGCTGGAGATCCGGGGCGTCCGCGAGACCCAGGAGTACCTCGTCAAGGAGGTGCAGAAGGTGTACCGCGAGCAGGGCGTGTCGATCCACGACAAGCACATCGAGCTCATCGTGCGCCAGATGACCCGCCGGGTAATCGTCCTGGAGGCCAACGACTCCGACTTCCTCCCCGGAGAGCGGGTCGACCAGAAGGCCTTCGCCGACGCCAACAAGCTCCTCGTCGAGGAGGGCAAGCGCCCCGCCGAGGGCCGGGTGGAGCTCATGGGCATCACCAAGGCGTCGCTGGCCACCGACTCGTGGCTCTCGGCCGCCTCGTTCCAGGAGACCACCCGCGTCCTCACCGAGGCCGCCATCGACTCCCGGTCCGATTCCCTGGTCGGCCTGAAGGAGAACATCATCATCGGCAAGCTGATCCCCGCGGGGACCGGCATGCACCAGTACCGCGACATCGACATCGTCGCTCCGCACTACCAGCCGATGGCGTTCTACTCCTCCGACGACGACGGTTCCGAGGTCGACGCCTCGGAGTGGCTGGCCCAGGCGGCCACCGCCACCGACGGTCCCGACCTGGTGGCCGTGCCCGACGAAGGCTGATCCACTCGGGCTCGGGCTCACCGCCCGAGTCACAGGTTGCACAGAAGAGAGGCCCCCCGCCCGCTTGGGGGGCCTCTCTTCGCGTCCCCCGCGCCCGTGGTGGTGGAGGTGCGACCCCGGAGGGGGCGTTCCCGGCGCGAGCGACGGTGGGGTGGGGCCCCGCCGGCCCCGCCCCCACCTCTCTTGCTCGGCGCAGGAAAGGGGGACCTGCGCCGAACAGGTTCCCGCCGGCACCCTCACAGAGACCGGCGGGCGGCCCGGGATACGCGTGGCGGGATCTTTTTCTGAGCGACGCGACCACTTCTCCCGCACGGTCCGGCCGATCGTTCGCATCTGCTCGGTACACATCTGATCGGCCCGGTTCGTATCTGACCGGTCGTTCGTCGCTCTGTAGGTCGTCCCCCGCAGGAGAGGTAGCGATGAGAGCGAGGTCGTCCGTCAGCCCGGAGCCGATCGGCATCGGTTGCTCGGCGATGCCGAGCCACCTCGGAGTCCTGGGCCTGGTGGCCGACGTGATCGACCTCGTGGAGGTGAGCCCGGAGGCGTTGACCCGGGAGCTCCCCTCGTCGGAGTTGAGCATGCCCAGGGCGCGTCTCGATCGGGACCTGGTCGACCCGGTGCTGGCCGCGTGCGGCCGGCTCCCGGTGATCTCCCATGGAATGGAGCTCTCGATCGGGACCGCGGCCGGCTGGAACCACGAGTCCCTGAGCGTGCTCGACGACTTCGGTCGCACGGTCGACTACCGCTGGCACAGCGAGCACATCGGCTTCACGTCGGCACCCGATCGTGACGGGATCGTGCGCGGCGTGGGCCTTCCGCTGCCCCTGCCGTTCACGACCGAGGTGGCCGACATGGTGGCGGCGCGGGCCGACATGGTTGCCCGCCGCCTGGGGCGAACGTTCCTGTTGGAGAACTCGCCCCGCTACCTACCCGACCTGCCCTCCGATCCCGGATGGGACGAGGCCCGCTTCCTCACCGAGCTCTGTCGAAGGTCGTCGTGCGGACTGCTGCTCGACCTCTTCAACCTCCACGCCAACTGCACCAACTTAGGGCTCGACCCGTTCGACCTGATCGACCGGATCCCGCTGGACCGCGTGGTCGAGGTCCACGTGGCCGGGGGTGCCGAGCACCGGGGCTTCCTGGTCGACACCCACTCGACGGCGGTACCCGATCGGGTCTGGAATCTGCTGGAGGATCTCCTCCGCCGGGCGCCGAACCTGGCAGCGGTGGTTTTCGAGGTGTCCGACGACTGCTTCCCGGCACTCGGCATCGACGTGTTCCGCTCCGAGATCGAGAAGCTGCGCGAGCTGTGGGACCACGCCCGTGGTCGCCTCGTCGGGGTTCCGCGATGAGCCTGGCCGATTGGCAGAGCCGCTTGGTCGAGCTGGCCAGCCGGGGCACCGCCACCGACGACACCGCCGCGGCGGCCCTCGACGCGTCGGAGCGCGGCTGGTTCGCCTCGGCAGCCCTTCACCCCGGAGCCCAGGTGACCCGAGATGTGGTCCACGACCTGCGCTGGCGGCGGGTGGTGGCGAGCGCGCCCCTCACCCTGTTGGCCCTGCGGCGGTGTGGGCTCCTCGACGGGGCGCGGACCTCCTACCTGGCCGAGACGTTCACCCCCTCGAGCCGTGCGTCGGCCGAGGGCCGGCAGTTCCTGGCCGACGTGCACAGCCGTTGGGGCCGGGTCACCGATGGAGGCAACACCCCGGACCGACACCACCTCGCCACCATCGTGGCGTTGGAACGGGCGGTCCTCGCGGCCAGGACGTCGACGTGGACCACCAACATCCGGGCCAGCCGCCCCGACGACGCCGTGGCGCCGGGGATCGGTGGCCTGGTCGCCGCTCGCTGCGACGCCGCTGCGTTGCTTCGCCGGCTGCTGGCCAACGAGCCCCTACCGGCCCCGGGCAGCGGTCACGGTGCCTTCCTGGTGGCCCCGGGGCTCGCCGGCGGGTTCCGCGAAGCGAGCCCCTCCGAGATCCGCGCGCTGACGCTGGTCGGCGAGGGCTGTCCCGTGTCGGAGGTCGCCGGGCTCTGGCCGCGCGATCTGATCGACCCCTCCACCCTCGTCCGGCTCGAGTCGATCGGCGCGCTGGTGCGCCAGCCGTCGGTTCGAGCCGGCCGTGGCGGCATCTTGTCGGGAAGTCCGGCGTGACCCCGGTCGGCGTAGCCACCCGCAGGCGTAGTGTCGCCCGGGTGAACACCGATCTCACGGCGCTCGATCCGGGTCGGCTCGTCGCCCTGGCGCTGGCCGGAGACCGCGACGCGTGGGCCGAGATCGTCCATCGCTACGAGCGGGTGGCCTGGAAGGTCCTGGCCGGCTTCGACCTCTCCCCGGAGGACCGGAACGACGTGTTCGCATCTGTGTTCTTCCGCCTCTTCGAGCGACTCGGCACCATCCGAGAGCCCGACAAGCTTCCGGGGTGGATAGCCACCACCACCCGCAACGAAGCGCTGACCATGCTGCGCAGCAGAAGCCGCGAGACCCCCGTCGACGCCCTGGCCGAGAGCTTCGACGACCCATGCGGGTCTCGCTCGACGGGCGCTGGTGGCCCTGCTCCCGACGCTCGCCTGATCGATCAGGAGCTGAGGGCCGCCCTGCGGGTCGCCTTCGCCGAACTGCCCGACGAGTGCCGGGAGCTGCTGGTCCTGTTCATGGTCGATCCGCCGCTGAGCTACGACGAGATCGCCGAGATCAGCGGGCGGCCCCGCGGAAGCCTGGGACCCAGCCGGGGGCGTTGCCTGGAACGGCTGAGGCGCAGCCCGGCGCTGGCCGTCTACCTGGAGGAGAGATCATGAGCGGAACGCACCAGGTCGGCCGGGACCTGAACGACGACGACTCCCTCCTCGCCATCCTGAGCGAGGCGCTCGACGAAGCGGCGACGGTCCCGGAAGCGGCCCGCCGGGCCGCTCTGGCCGCCTTCGACCTCGGTCACCTGGAGGGCGAGCTGGCCCGGGTGGTGGCCGACTCCGCGGTCGATGCCCCCCTGGTGGGAGCCCGCCACGACGCGCCTGTCGACCTGGTCGACGACCGCTTCGTCGACATCGAATCCGACCACCTGCGGGTCGAGGTGGAGCTGTCGTCCGCCGACGGTCTGGTGATCGGTCAGATCGTGCCCCCGGATGCCGATCGGGTGACCATCGAGTTCTGGACCGCCGGCGGCGGGATCGAGCGGGTCGACGCGCCCGTCGACGAGCTGGGCCGGTTCCAGGAGCCGATGCGCCCGGGAAACATGCGCTTCCACCTCGCCACGCCGGCGGGGCCGGTGGTCACCCCCTGGATCGTCCGCTGACCGGATCCGGCCCGCCAGGCTCACCTGCCCGGTCGTCGCCTCCGATGCACACGAAGCTGGTGGCGGTGAGAACCGACAGGGGGTCGCCGTCGGACCGCAGGTCTGCTGCCGATTCGGCGGTGGCCCGGGCCACCGGCATCCCCCTGGCCAGGCGCTCGTGCAGGCCGACGGTGAACGAGGCCGCCGTGCTGTCTGGTATCGCCACCACCGGTGCCACCACCGATGTCACACCGGTCGCGAGCAGGGCGGAAGCGGTGCCCAACAGCTCGTCACCGGCCCGCACGTCGACCGCAGCCGCGCTGCAAGCGGGCAGGATCACGGTGTGGGGAACCTGCGACAGGCCCTCGAGGTCGTAGACGGTCAGCAGGCCGTCGGCGAGGGTCAGGCTGGAGAAGAGCGGGCTGTCGGCCCGGAAGCGGCCGTGGGCCGAGACGTGGGCGAGGTCGGCCGTTCCGAACCCGTCGAGCACGGCATCGACGCTGGCGTCCGGTCCGTCGAGGCGGCGCGCGCCCGGCCAGACCGACGCGATCGCGTTGAGCTCGGCTGCCGCGCCATCCACCTCGGGACCGGCTACGAGCAGGGGAGGGAGCCGGCGGGAGGAGGATCGTGAGCGAGCCCTGAGCCACATGGCGGCCGACGGCGCGATGGTGACGCCGCGCGATCGGAGGCTCGGGAGGGAGCCCCACGGGACGGCGAACCCGAACGCGGTGGGAACCACCACCAGGTCCGCCGGAGAGCCCCCCGACAGGCCGAGGGGGCCTACGAGCAGCTCGTCGAGGCGGGCGGTCGAGCTCTCGATCACCTCGGCGACGCGCTGGCCGTCGCGTTCGCTTCGGAGCAGCGTTCGGAGGCCTCGCCGCAACCCCGAGAGCAGGTGGTTCCGCTCGGCCTCCGCGGCGGCAGCGTCGCCGAGGTCGACCAGGCGCGTCTCCCGGGGTCCCACCGTCACCGCGTGCAGGTGCCGGTCGATCACCACGTAGGCCACGAGGGTTCGGCCGCCGAGGGCTCTGCGCAGCTCGGCGACGGTGGGTGCGGTGAAGGCGCTCTCCTCCTCGCCTGGTCGCTGGCGGGTGATCTCGCGCACCCTCCGCTCTGCCGCCACGAGGAGCCTCTCGGTGCCGCGACGGTCACCGCCGCTGACCGTCGCCGTCCGGTGGTCGGCCTCGGCGGTGCGAAGGTCGGCCAGGGCGGCGCGCAACCCGCTGTCGTCGGGTGGCCGCACCGGTGGGGTCCTCAGCGCGGCGGCCCGGTGCAGTTCCGCCGCGGCCAGGACCCGTGCCGGGTGTCCGGTGTCGAGCGCCAGTCGCAGGCCGAGTCGCGCCAGTTCCGTTCCGAGGGTCGCCGCTCCCGCCCGTAGCTCGGTGGCCCCCAGCGTGTGCCGGTGTCCGTCGACCACGCGCAGGCCCTGCCGCACGGCACGCGCCGCTCCCGCCGGGTCACCGGACGCAGACCGGAGGAGGGCCCGGCCGTGCCACGTCTGGACCCGCAGAGCCGCGCCCGCGGATCTCGGGATGCGACGGCCCGCCAGGGCCGCTCGGGCCAGATCGGTGCGTCCGACCGCCAGAGCAGTGCGTCCGAGAAAGGTGCGGGCGTGCGCGGCCTCGGTGGTCCACCCCGAGGCTTCCAGGCGGTGGAGGATCGCCTGCACCCGGTCGGGCAGGTCCGAAGGGGGCAGCGTACGGTCCTCGGTGGCCGCCACCTCGGCCACCAGCGCCGTGTAGGCGGCCAGCGCCGCCCAGGCGCTCCGCCCGGTGGCCACGAACCCCGCTTCGGCCCGGGACGCCGTGGCACGGGACGAGTCGGCGTCGCCGGCGGCGAGCTCGGCCCGGGCGAGCAGGAGCCGCGCCTCGTCGGCGTCGGCCACAGACCCGGTGCTCTCGAACCCCGCCACAGCCGTGGCGGCCTCGTGGCGGGCCTCGCTCGTCAGTCCGGCCCCCAGGAGGACCTCGCAGCGGTCCACCCCGAGCACCGACATGAGCCGCCCGGGGCTGTCGAGGGCCGCGTAGGACTCGGCCGCGTTGGCGAAGTGGTGGAGGGCTCGGGGGATGTCGCCCTGGCGTCCGCAGAGGAACCCGAGGTTGTGCTCGGCCCCCGCGACCACCAGCCCGAGCCCCTCGGCCCGCGCCACGTCGGTGGCCTCCACCAGGTCGGTGCGAGCGACCTCCCACCTTCCCATGGCCGTGGCCACGGCCGACCGGTTGACCAGGAGACGGGCGACCGCGACGCGGTCGTCGGCCTGTCGGAGGACGGGTAGGGCGGTGCTCAACGACTCCATCGCGCCGTCGAGCTGACCCAGTTGGAACAGCAGCAGGCCCCGCTGCATCTGCACCCGGGCTCCGGCGGCGCCGGTGAGGACGGAGTCGGCGCGCTCCAGCGCTTCCAGGGCGCCGTCGGAATCTCCCGCCGCCATGGCGGCCCACGACCTCGACATCTCGATCTGGGCCCACGTGTCAGCGTCGCCGAGGGAGTCGGCCCCCGCTGCTGCGGTGGCCAGCTCCTCGGCGGCACGGCCGGGCTGACCCAGCTCCTGCAACGCCCGACCGAGGGCCCACCGTGCCACCACCGCGGCGTCGTCGGAGCAGTCGTCGGACGCCAGTATCCGGGTGGCCTGCTCCAGCGACCGGGAGGGTTGGTCCTGGACACCGTCCAACGCGACTCGAGCCTCGTCCAGCCGACCCACACGTTCCCCTTCGCCGTTCCACGGGCGACTGTAGCCACCGGCAGACGGTCCTCAGGAGCGGTAGCGTCCTCTGGCGGGGCGGGACCAGCGGGAACCTGAGGTGGAGCAATGGACCCTTACGAGCGACCCGGTGCGCGCGGGCCCTGGGACGACGTCGTCGACTTTGGCAACGGTCCTCGGGGCGACACGTTCGCCTACATCCGCGGCGAGGAGATCGTCTCGTTCGTCGACGCGGCCGAACGCGAGCGCTTCGACGCCAGGCGGCGGACCGATCCCGTCCTACGGGACGCGCTGGGCGCCGACGCTCGCGAGATCGAATCGCTGCGCGACGGCATGACCGTGCTCTTCGCCGACGTGGCCCACCCGGTCGGTGCCACGCGGGCGCTCCAGCGGGCCGGCTTCCGCGCCCAGCCGAACCACGTGGTGTTCGCCCTGCCCTGGAGCGAGCTCACGGCCAACCCGGCCACCTTCGGCAATCCTGCGACGTTCGGCAATCCTGCGACGTTCGGCAATCCGGCCACGTTCGGCAATCCGGCCACGTTCGG